>CABUSL010000033.1 GCA_902494295.1 uncultured Collinsella sp. | reverse complement strand
TGTTGCCGCCGCCGTTCTTGTCGGCGCCGCCTGCGTTGGAACCCGTGCCGCTGCCGGTGTCGCCCGCGTTGCCCGAAGTCGTCACAGTAAAGCTTGCGGCTCCGTCGGTGGCAAGCGTGTAGTTTTTCGCCGCGTCGCCCAACAGGCCTTTCGCACGCACCCAATACGTCCCCGCGGCAAATGCCTCGCCCTCGGCCATCGCCGTTCCCGGAGCGCCGTTCGCGTCGTGCACAAACTCGAGCTGGGCCGTGCAGGCATCGGTTTCGAGCTTGCCCTCGAGTGATGCCGCAATCTTGGCGCGCACGTCTTCGCCGGCCTTAAGGCCTTCAAGCCCCTCAAAATGGGGCGTCAGCGCGCGCGGGTCGATATCGATGGGCACAGGGCCCTGCAGCCCCGTAACAGTCTCGTTGCCCAGGGCGTCGACATCCACATATTCGATGGCAAACGCATGTCCCGAGGCTGCTACGTTGAGTACGTTACTGCTGTCGACAAGGCGGAAATGACCCTCGCCAACGGTCTTTCCATCCTGGAGTGAGGCATCGCTCAACGAGTCGCCATATGTCATGTGCATGCGGGCTGGGAGGTAGCACGAAGCTGCCTGCTTGTGCTCCGTATCGTAATTGCGCTGGTAGATGCTCCGTGCCAGTGCCGCGTCAACAAAGTCGGACGCGATGATGCCAATGTGCTTACAGCAGTTCTCTTTTGTGCCCTCAACTCCGGTATTGTTTATATACGAGCTCTTGTACAGGTGCTCGTCGACCACTCGCGCTGCGGTAAAAGGGTTGTATTGCGTGCAGCTCGTGTAGTTGATAAACCAGCAGCGCTCCGTCACCTGCGCCGTTGTCCCGTCCTCGGCAGGGACATCTACGGGACTGCGCTTGAGATCGGGCGCTGCATTCAGGGCCATATCGACCCAGTCGATCTTACTGGATCCCGTGCAGTCGTAATGGTCTTGGGCATATACCTTGGTGCAATAGGGCTCTTTGGCACCCGCATTGCCCGCAGCCTCAAAGCCTCGCGCGTCTTGGACGAGGCACATGGACTTTCCGGAATGCGCCTTGATTTTGTCGTCCCATTCGGTGAGGTCGAGGCCCCACGTGTGGCCGTCTACACTGTCGCCGGCGAGTTTAAATCGACGCAGCAGGACGATCTTTCCGCGCACCTCGTTCAGTGTGGGGACATGGCTCGACGTATAGAACAGATCGGAGTTATTGTCCATAACATTGGCGAAAGCCGTCGTAACGCTTTCGTTGGTAGCTTCGTCGTTGCCTCGTGACACCAGCATGATGAGCGCTTCTGACGGGTTTTCGTTCAAAAATGTTTTGAAGTAACCGATGACATCGGAGAGATGTATAAAGCCCCCGTCTTTTTTGAGCAGGTAGCATATTCCATGGTCGATGCCGGGGTCGCCTTTATCGTTGTTCTTTCCAAGTCGGATATCAAAATAGCGAATGCCTTCGAGCAACTGCGTGGGGATGTAATCCTGCTGGCACTTTGCAAGCGAGGTTTGGGGCTCGGTGTCGTTGTCGACGCTGCAGGTGCTCGAATCATGCGTGCCCGGGATGCTCAGCTCGTCGAGGTATTTGTTGCCGTCGACGTATTTCATCCAGCATGGTCCGTCGACGTAGCTGCTATACGTGATCCAGTCGATGCTGCTAACTGTGGCATTGGTCTTGTCCATGCTGTAGCCGACAAGCTCGAGCTCCCACGGAATGCTCTTCCTCTTGTGGCAGATCTTGTTGTTGTCTTGGTCTTTGCCGTCCTTTTCTATGGCCAGGTAATTAATGTCTTTTTTCTCGTTTGTGCGGTCTCGGATGATGTAGGTTCCGTTTTGCTGGCGGGCGAACGCAAAAGAGCGGCTGGCCTTGCCGTCATGCTCGCCACTCCATACGTGGATAACCTTTCCATCTTTGTCCGAGTCGCCGTCGACCGACCAAATGCTGTAGCCCGTCTTCTTGTGCTCCTCGAAATTGAGCAAGGTGCGAATGGCATACCAATTTGTATTATCTGTATCGGTCGCCACGTGCTCGAGGATGAGCTTGTTGGACGTGCCGTCATTAAACAGGTGGCAGACGTTGCCGATGACGTTGCCGTCTTCGTTGACGCTCGCGGTGCGAAAATAGCCCGCGGGGCGAAGGCGAATGACGAACTTGTCGAGGGTGGCCGCCGATGTGGGCGTGTCTTCTGCAAATGCCGCGCGCATGGGAAGGCCCAATCCCGCGGGTTTCGGGCAGGCTTACAAATGGCGACAATGCTGCGAGTCCAAGGCCCAGCGTAAACGCTCGGCGACTGATTGCGTGGTGTTCGGTCATAACTCCTCCGTTCGCAGGGTGCGGTTATGCACTCATTTTGGTAACTATACTGCCCAGATGTTTAAAGGCGCCGACTTAAATTGTGTGCGCGGCGTAATAAATCGGCGGGCGGACGTGTTTGGGTGCTTGCCGTTTTCGTACCGTTGCCACATTTGGGGTGGTTCCGGCGTCCGGCATCCTCGCGTTTGTCGGCTGCCGGCATAAGAGAGGGAGGGTCGGTTTACCGGCCCTCCCTTAGTACGAAACGCTGGGGCACCGCCGCTTGTTGGCGCTGTGCTCGTGTTTTTCGTTGCGCTCGCGAGTCGCTTAGCGCTTAATCTCGATATCGTCGAGCTTAACATCCATGGCCTCGGTCTTGGCCTTGGCGATATCATCGGCAAATTCCAGAGACTTCATCATGGTTTCGACGGCATCCTTGTGCTCCTCGACGTTGTCGATGCGCACGTAGACGCTGCCGCCGCCTGCTTCGGTGAAGTACTCAGTCGTCACGCCGCCCGAGTGTGTATAGGAAGCGTTGCGCCAAGTCTTGCCGTTGTACTTGACGGGGTCATTCTCGGTCCACTCAAAGCTGGCATTCCACTTTGCCTCGTAGTCGAACAGCTCGTCGGCGTTCTTGTCAGGATCGAAGACGGGGATGAAGCGATCGCTGGCGTGCTCGCTCTCGGTGAACTTAAACTGGGCCCTGTCGGCGGTATCGCCTGCGACGTCGGTGACCTCGACGCCCTCGGGGACCTCGACCTTAAACCAGATGAAGTCGGTCCTCATATCCACGGCTGGCTTTTCCGCACCGCCACCGCCACTTCCGGTAGCGCCGCCGCTGCCACCGCAGCCCACCAGGGCAACCGCGGCAAAGAGACTGATGCAGAGGGTGAGAATCGCTAAGGCCTTCTTTTTCATGGTCGTGTCCTCCTCGATCTGTAACCGCCCATGGATTACCTGCCTTTACTGTACGCGTGGACGGCTCGCTAGGGTGGGCCATGTGTCCCATTCTGGGAGCCGGATTTGCGCCGACAAGTGGCAATATGCGCGGGCGCAAAAGAGGGGAGGGCCGGTGCTGCCGGCTCTCCCCGGGGTTGGGTGCCCGTTGCTTTAATGGGGCGCGTGTACGCGGGGGCGTTGCCCCAACAGGTTCCCTGTTTATAGATATGCCCCAGTTTTTGACGTCCGGAAGTCTCGAAAGGTGGGTCATATGTCCCATGTTTGCGGCGCCGACGCCTATCGTTCGTCATAGAAATCCGCGATGGCCAGGTGTGCTGACGCTCGTGTGCTTATGGGCTAGACTTAGCATCATTACGTGTTTGATGCGGTTGGCCGGCGGTTGCCGCCCGACCGATCTATATGACTTGAAGGTGCATACGTATGAGCCAAGAGATGATGGACAAGACCTGCCGCGGGTTTGCCGAGGCGCTGGCCGCGCGCGAGCCGGTTCCCGGCGGTGGCAGCGCGAGCGCCTTTGTGGGCGCGCTGGGCGCCTCACTGTGCGGAATGGTCGCACGCTACGGGGCAACCAATCCCGCGCTTGTCGATCGCGCAGACGATCTGACGCGCGCATTTGCCCAGGCAGACGAGTTGGCACAGGAGCTAGTAGGCCTGGTTGCCGAGGATGTTCGTGCGTACGGCCAGGTGTCTGCGGCATACGGTATTCCTCGTGATGACCCGGCTCGACCCGTGGCGATTCAGGACGCGTTGCGTGTGGCGGCCATGCCTCCGTATCGGATCATGGACACCTGTGGGCGCGCGCTGGCGCTGCTCGAGGACATGGCAGACAAAGGCTCGCGCCAACTGCTGTCCGACGTGGCGTGCGGTGCCGTGTTCTGCCGCGCCGCCATGCAGGGTGCGAGCCTGACACTCTTTGCCAACACCACATCTATGAAAGACCGGGCGCGCGCCGAGGAACTCGAGGCAGCGTGCGACGATCTGCTGGATACGTGGCTGCCGCGCGCCGATGCGCTGGCGCGCCGTGCTGCCGACGCCGCAAGGAAGAGGGGATAGCCATGGCCGAGCTGTTGAAGGGCGCTCCCGTCGCCCGTGCTTTGACCGAGGAGCTCGCCGCTCGCTGCACGGCTTTGCGCGAGCGCGGCGTTGTTCCGACGCTGGCCATCGTGCGTGTGGGCGAGCGCGAGGACGACCTGTCCTACGAGCGTGGCGCCCTCAAGCGCTGCGAGAAGGTCGGCATTGAGGCTCGCCGCCTTTTGCTTCCCGCCGATGTTTCGCAGGACGAGCTGTTGGCGGCTATTAAAGACATCAATGCCGACCCCGCTGTTCATGGCTGCCTGATGTTTCGTCCGTTGCCCGCTGGGCTTGACGAGGATGCGGTTGCCGCGGCACTCGATTCCGCCAAGGACGTCGACTCCATGACGCCGGCCTCGCTGCTCACCACGCTTTCGGGGCGCGGCGAGGGCTTTGCTCCTTGCACGGCTGAAGCCGTGTTGGCATTGCTGGACCATTACGGCGTTGAGCTGGATGGGGCCAAGGTCGCGGTCGTCGGTCGGTCGCTGGTGATTGGTCGTCCCGTTGCCGCCATGCTTACGGCGCGCAATGCCACCGTGACGACGTGCCATACGCATACGCACGACTTGGCAGCTGAGTGCAGTGCAGCTGATATTGTGGTTGCGGCCGTTGGACGCGCGCGCACGATTGGCGCGGATGCGGTTCGTGAGGGCCAGACGGTCATCGATGTTGGCATTAACTGGGACGAGGCCGCCGGCAAGCTGGTCGGCGATGTCGATTTTGATGCTGCGGAACCGATCGTTGGCGCAATTACTCCCGTGCCGGGCGGCGTGGGGGCTGTAACGACGGCGATTCTCGCCAAGCACGTGATCGAGGCGGCGGAGCGCGCATCGAAATAGGTGTTTTGGGCTGTTTGAGGGGTTAGCTATATACCACGCGGTCAAAAAATGCCAAATATGAGTACTGCTGCCAAGATGGTCACATATGTTTTATGAAATTTGGGCTTCCTAGCGATATCCATTATCGTTAGGAAGCCCATTTTATTGAACCTATGGGGAATAACGTTGTCTTGCTTTTTCACAAATGGGGATTTCTGGCACTCGTTACAAGGAAATTTGCGGCTACTAAATTAGTGGCAGTACTCATATTTGGCATTTTTTGACCACAGGGGTCCCGAGGGGGTCTCGAGGGGCCGTGGTTTCGCCCTTTTTGCGCCGAAGCGATACACTGTTGCCGTTTGATTTCTTCGCTCAAGGAGGATGCGCATGCCGTGCACAACGATTTTGGTTGGTAAGAACGCGAGCTATGACGGGTCGACGCTGGTTGCCCGCAATGAGGACTCGTCCAATGGAGTATTTGAGCCCAAGCGCATGCGCGTAGTGCATCCCGACGAGCAGCCGCGTGTCTACACGAGCGTTCTGAGCCACCTGACCGTTGAGCTGCCCGATAATCCCATGCGTTACACAAGCGTCCCCGACGTTGTCCCGGGTCATGGCATTTGGGCCGAGGCTGGCTTCAACGAGCTCAATGTTGGCATGTCCGCAACCGAGACGCTCACCACCAACGAGCGCGTCCGCGGCGCCGATCCGCTCGTGGACTACGTGCCCGCCAAGGGTAACGAGGGCGAGGACGGCTATGTGCCGGCGCAGCCCGGCGGTCTGGGCGAGGAGGACATGGTGACCCTGGTGCTGCCGTACGCCAAGTCCGCCCGCGACGGTGTGCGCATCCTGGGCGAGCTGCTCGAGCGCTACGGTACCTACGAGAACAACGGCATCGCCTTTAGCGACGTGGACGAGATTTGGTGGCTCGAGACCATCGGCGGCCACCACTGGATCGCCAAGCGCGTGCCCGATGACGCCTATGTGACCATGCCCAACCAGCTGGGTATCGATAGCTTTGACCTGGACGACGCCGAGGGCGCCCAGGCCGACCACATGTGCTCCGCCGACCTGCGCTCCTGGATGGCCGAGTGGCATCTGGACCTGACGCTGGGTGTTAAGGGCGACGGTCCTGCCGCGGTCTTTAACCCGCGCGAGGCCTTTGGCTCGCACAGCGACAGCGACCACGTCTACAACACGCCGCGCGCCTGGTACATGCAGCGCTGCCTCAACCCCAGCGATGCGTGGGACGGTCCCGAGGCCGACTACACGCCCGAAAGCGATGACATCCCCTGGAGCCGCGTGCCCGAGCGCAAGGTGACCATCGAGGACATCAAGTACGTGCTTTCGAGCCACTACCAGGGCACGGAGTACGACTGCTACGGCAGCAAGGGCACGCCCGCCACGCGTGGTGCCTATCGTCCCATCGGCATCAACCGCAACAGCCAGCTTGCCGTGCTGCAGCTGCGCCCCTATGCGCAGCCGGCGTATCGCGCCGTGCAGTGGATGGCGTTTGGCTCCAACTCGTTTAACGCGCTCGTGCCGCTGTACGCCAATGTCGAGACCATGCCCGAGTACTATGCCGACACGCAGGCTCGCGTGACGTCCGAGAATTTCTATTGGGCAAATCGCCTGATCGGTGCCTTGGCCGATGTTCGCTTCCATGAGTGCGGTCGCGCGGTCGAGGATTATCAGGAGAAGGTCGGCGGCATGGGCCACAAGCAGATTCACGACGTTGACGCTGTCGTGGCCGCACTGCCCGAGGCCGAGGTGCCTGCCGAGCTCGCCCGCGCCAACGAGGCCTTTGCTGAGCTCGTGCGCGTGGAGACCGACGCCCTGTTGGGCAAGGTGCTCTACACCACGAGCTGTGCCATGAAGAATTCCTTCGCGATGAACGACAACGTAAGGTAAAGATAACCTTGCAATGAGCGAGCGGGGCAAACGCCGTCAAAGGCTTTGCCCCGCTCGATTTCTATCTTGGCGATAAAACGATTTTGTGTCGTTCGCCCAATCTTGGGTACAAGAACGCCAATGCAGTTGTTCATGATTGGAGCCAACCATGGTTATGAAACTCGATCAGCTTGTTAACGGTGCCATCAACGTGGGCTTCGGCGCCGCTGCCGTTGCCGTCGAGGGCGGCAAGAAGGTCCTCGACGACCTCAATACCAAGGGCGAGCAGGTCCGCAAGGACGCCGGCACCCCCGATATCGCCCGCAGCGTGTCCGACATGTTCGAGCAGGCCGGTGGCACCATCTCCGACCTGTCCGAGCGCCTGGGCATGCAGGGCGAGACTGCGGCGCAGCGCGTGCTCGACGAGCTCATCCTGGCCCGCGTCCGCGTTATGACCGCCCCCGAGCGCACGGCCTTTTTGGCCCATGTGCGCGACATCGTCGATTCGGTTGAGGATAACGTGACCTCGGTGCCCGTCGAGTCCGTTGAGCCCGACGATGCAGAGGACACCGAAGAGGCCGAGTAACAGCGCAGATGGCAGATTCCACTACCGATTACAACAATCTAGATCCCTTGGGTGACGAGACGGCGGTTGTCGATGAGGTTGAGGCCGCCGTCTCGGGCGCTCGCAAAAAGCCGCGCGCTGTCGATATGGTCCCCGAGGAGCCCGACGCGATGGCGCCGGACGAGGAATACCAGCTCACGCCGGCGGGTCGTCGTGAGCGCATTGGGCAGATCGTTCGCCTGATCAAAAAGTATCGCGTATGGGATAACCTCACGCCGGTGCGTCTGCGTCGTCTGCTCGAAGAGCTCGGCCCCATGTTCGTCAAGATGGGGCAGATTCTGGCCAACCGCTCCGAGATTTTGCCGCAGCGGTTTTGCGACGAGCTGCGCCGCCTGCGCTCCGACGTAGAGCCGGTGCCGTATGAGGTAGTGCTCCGCTGCCTGGAAGAGGAATACGGCCAGCGCTTGGGGCAGATGTTCGACGCGATCGACCCCAACCCGCTCGGAAGCGCGTCACTCGCGCAGGTACACCGTGCCCGTCTGGTGACCGGCGAGGACGTGGCCGTTAAGGTGCAGCGCCCCGGCGCACAACAGGTCATGGCGCAGGACATCGACATCATTCGCTCGGTGGTGCGCATCGTTTCCAAGTTCGTCAACACCGACCAGTTTGTTGACTTGCACGCCGTCGTCGAGGAGCTGTGGGCCTCCTTTCGCGAGGAGACCAACTTTTTGGCCGAGGCAAAAAACCTCAACGATTTCTATGACTTCCATAAGAGCGTCCATGGCGTGTCGTGTCCCAAATCCTACTTGGACCTTTGCACCGAACACGTCGTGGTCATGGACTACATTGACGGCATCTCGATTGCCGATCCCGAGCACCTGGTGGCCGAGGGCTATGACTTGGAAAAGATCGGCTCGGCGATTGTCGAGGACTACTCGACGCAGGTGCTCGACGACGGCTTTTTCCATGCCGACCCGCATGCGGGAAACATCATCCTCAAGGACGGCATCGTCTACTTTATCGACCTGGGCATGGTCGGGCGCATGTCGAGTCACGACCGCGGTATCGTCAAGGACATGATTTTCGCCGTGGCCCAAGGCGACGTGCCCAAGCTCAAGGATTCGCTTATGCGCTTTGCCGTGACGCGCGGCGACTCGGCCGAGCTCGACCATTCGGCCTTTTTGTCCGACTTGGACTTTATCGTCGCCGACTTTGCGGGTCTCGACCTTAAGGATCTTGATATCGGCGAGTTTTTGACCTCGCTGCTGAACTTGGCGCGCAAAAACGATGTTGAGCTGCCGAGTGTGGTGACGATGTTCGCCCGCGGCATGGTGACGCTCGAGGGTCTGCTGACCGAGTACATGCCCAACGTCAACATGATCCAGATCATCCAGACACACATCAAAAACGAGAAGAGCACCTATGCGCGCGTCCGCGAAATGGGGCGCGATCTTGCCGCGAGCAGCTATCGCGCGGCAAAAGGCTCGCTCGAGGCGGCCGAGTATCTGGGCTTGGCGTCGCGCATGCTCACGCGCGGCCAGCTTAAGGTGAACACGCAGATTATGAGCAGCGATAAGGCGCTGCGACAGCTAGGTGGGATTATCGACCGCATGTCGATGGCAATTGTGATCGCCGGTCTGTTTATCGGTTCGTCGGTGGTGTACTACGCGCGCATCGAGCCGGTTGTCCTCGGCATTCCGGTCATCGGCTTCTTTGGCTACGTGAGCGCGCTGGTGCTGGCGCTTATGCTGGGCCGCAATATCTGGCTCAACAGCCACGGCGGCAAGCACTAGAGGCTGCGACCGTCACCGTATTTTCCTATCGCAAACAATAGCTTTTACCTTGGGCTTCGCCTGCGTGCGAGGCCCTTTTGCGTGATACCATTTTGACGGTAATAATCGATGGCCTAGATGGTGGTGCGGAGACGCACGAATGCGCGGTTTCCCTGCGCGTTTGGGAGAATCGGGGTGCAAGTCCCCGGCTGTACCAGTAACCGTAATTCCTCTTGGCTCGGGATATTCGCGTCGCAGATCGGACGGCGCGCCTGAGCCGTTAAGGTTAAGTCGGATCGCCTCCCATCTTGCATGCGGCTGCGGCGTATACCGCCGGTGTGCATAGGGCTCTGGAGGGAAGGGGACCCCGATGGGGGAACTCGAGCGCAACATGCGCGATGACGTGGGGCAGCCTCAAGGCAACGCTCCAAGTACAGACAATGGGGGACAATTGGATATGTTTGAGGACGAGCGCGAGCGCGCCTCGTTGCATCGCCGTGGCGCGATTGTACGCGATGTAGCCAAGCGCGGCCTGGTGGCATTCCTGGCCTTCGCGATGGCCTTTGGCACCACGCCGGCTCAGCTGTGGGCCGAGGGCGCCGAGGGCATTGCCAAGGCTGTGGCTCAGGCTGCGACGCCGGGCGAGGACGCAGCGCTTGCGGGCGGTGCCGCTGCGCAGAGCGGCGCCGAGGTTTCGGATTCCGGGAGCGCGCCTGCAGCCAGTGCCGTCACAACAGAGGCAGCAACTGGCGACGAAGGCTCGGCGATGGGGGAGAGCCCTGCCACGAGCGAGCAGACTTCGACGGCATCCGCTGGCCAAGCAGGATCTGCCGCCGCGGCTGCCGTCCAGACAGAGAACCCGACAGAAACCGGCGATGTCGCCAAGAAGCAAGTCGAGGTCTCGTTCTCGATTATCGGCACCGATGCCGACGGCAAGGCTCAGACCTGGGTGGCACCTACGCAGCTCAAGCTCGACGAGGGCGCGACGGCTGCGGATGCCTTCATTAAGCTGCAGGAGAAGACGGGCTTCAAGGCGAAGTACGAACCGAACACGGCATACGGTTTCTACCTCGAAAGCATCACATCCCCGAGCGATGGCCGCACGCTTGCCTACGATCCGACGACTCATGCCTTCTGGCAGCTGTTCGTCGACGGTGCGTCTTCCTCGGTTGGCGCGAGCAGCGTTAAGCTCGCCCCGGGGCAGAAGATTGAGTTTGCCTTTACGGGTGGTAGCGCATCCCCTGTCGTTAAGGACCAGCTTGCTGCGAATGTGACCGTCATTGGTCGCGATGCCCAGGGTAAGACTCAGACCTGGGTCGACAACGCGCAGTATGTGGTGACGTCCGGTTCGAGCGCGCTCGATCTTACGAAGGTCGCACTCGAGGCGAACGACATTGACGCCGTTGCTGCGGGCTCCTTCATTCTGAGCCTTAAGTACAACGGCGTTGAGCTGGGTACGCCGTTCGATTATTCGACCTATTGGCAGCTGTTCATCAACGGCAAGTCGAGTGACTATACGGCGGACAATGTCACCATCCATGCCGGCGATACCGTTACGTGGTTCTACGGTGGCTGGGGCGACCAGCTGCCCTCCGATTCTGTCCATGCTTCCGTTCAGGTCCTCGGTAAGGACAAGGACGGCAAGCAGCAGGTGTGGGCCTCGACGGGCCAGACGAGTCTCAAGGCGGGCTCTACTGCCAAGGATCTCCTTGAGCAGACCGGCCTTACTCTCGATGCCGGCGAATCGTCTTGGGGCTGGTTCCTCAACGGCATAACTTCGCCGTTCGATGGTAAGTCCTATGGCTGGGATGCTGTGACTAATAGCTATTGGCGCTTCTACGTAAATGGCAAGTTCGCCGACGTTGGCGCCGGTGCCTATGAGCTCAAAGAGGGCGATGCCGTCACCTTTATGTATGGTGCTGACGCCGATGCCCTTCCTGGCCAGGTTCTTGGGTCTGTCGATGTTATCGGTCCCGATGTCAACGGCAACAATACTCGCTGGGGCTCGGCAAGCAATGTTTCTTTGCCCGAAGGCTTTACTGCCCAGAACCTTATTGAGACGGTCCTGAAGGCCAAGGGCGTTACGTACAACGGCTCCCAGAGTGGTGAGTACTGGTTCCTCAATTCCATCAACTCGCCGTTCGATCACAAGCCGTATGCCTGGGATGCTGCGACCAATAAATATTGGCACCTGTATATCAACGGAGAGCCCTCCTTACTCTGCGCCAATCAGATTACGCTCAAGAGCGGCGATAAGGTTACGCTTGCCTACACCACCGATAATTCGCCCATGCCCGATCCCGACAAGATTGTCGTGGACCCGAGCGCGACGGCTCCTGATTGGGGTGCCGAGTGGGCCGGCTACGGCAACAGCGGCAACGGTACGTTCGTAACGGATGCCAAGACGCCTGCGCAGGCTGCCGGTCTTAAGTGGGCCTTCGACTGGAAGGCTGAGTCCGGTCAACAGTATGCCAACTGCAGCGAACCTGTCATCGCTAACGGTTTTGTGTACATCGCGACCGAGAACGAGCTCATTAAGATCGATTCGTCCACGGGCAAAAAGGTTGCCTCTGCGCCGCTTGCCTCCAAGGTGAGCTATACCTCTCGTCCGATCTATACCAATGGCCTTATCATCGTTCCGCTCAACGGCGGTGCGGTCCAGGCGATTACTGCAGACAAGCTGATCTGCAAGTGGCTGACGCCTGGTTTGACGGACTTGACGCAGAGCTCCTGCACCGTCGTTTCGGACGGCGAGTACGTCTATGTTGGTACGGTCGATATTTCGTATGACGAGAACTACAACGCGACCTACGGCAACGGCTCCCTTAAGCGTATCAAGATTGCCACGGGCGAAGTCTCTTGGCAGAACATTGACGCTTCCGAGGGCTATTACTGGACTGGTGCGGCTTTGACGGATACGTATGCCATCGTTCCTACGAGCGCGGGTACGCTTAAGTGCATTGATAAGACGACGGGCGATGTCGTTTCGACCATGAAGCTCGGCGCTGTCGCAAATGCTGATTGCATTGCCGATCCGTCCAATGGTTCGACCTTCTATCAGATGACGCACGACGGAAAGCTCCATGTGATTTCGCTTTCGGCGAAGGGCGTGCTGAGTGAACAGAAGACGGTTGATCTGGGCCTTACGAATAATCTGAGCGCCCCTGCGGTGTCTGGTGACAATCTGATTGTCGGCGGACAGACGGCTACGGGCTCTGCTCTGGTTCTCTATAACCTGAAGACGGGTAAGACCACGATGGTCGCTGCTGCTGACGGCAAGGCGCTGCCGGCTGGCCTCAACGGTATTGCTGCTACTCCGCTGGTGAGTGTTCAGGGTGGCAAGACCTATGTGTACTTCACCGTTAACAGCGCGGATAGCAAGGATTACGTCAACTACTCTGCTGGTGGTGGCGTGTATCGCTATACGCTCGGCGATGCAGAGGCGACGCAGATTTATGATGCGGCCGGCCATTACCAGTACTGTGACTCTCCGGTCATTGCCGATGCATCTGGCAACCTGTACTACATCAATGACTCGGGCACGCTGTTCAAGCTTGGGGCCGTTGAGTCTTGGACGGTTGCCTTTAATTCCAACGGCGGGTCTGCTTGCGACACTAAGTTTGTTGCTACGGCCGATGGCAAGCTGGTCAAGCCGGCCGATCCGACGCGCGATGGCTACACTTTCGGCGGTTGGTATACCGATGAGGCTTGCACGCAGGCGTATGATTTCAGCACGCCGGTGACGGCCGACCTGACGTTGTATGCCAAGTGGACCAAGAATGCCGTTAACCTTGGCGGTAATGGTGGTTCTGGCACTAATGGTGGCAACGGTGGCGCTGGCAACGGTTCCGGCGCTGGCGCTGGCGCTGGCGCCGGCGCTGGCACTGGCACAGGCTCCGGCTCCGGCACGAAGGGCCAGCAGGCTGGCGGCGCTGTCGCCCCGGGTCATAAGCCGACGACCAAGACGACGGTGTCGACCAAGACCGAGACCAAGGAAAACAAGTCCGACAAGAAGGATGAGAAGAAGTCTGATAAGAAGGACAACAAGTCCGACAAGAAGTCCGATTCCAAGTCCGATACGGGTGCTGCTTCCACGACCGCTGCTAAGAAGTCCTCTAGTGCTTCCGAGCAGGAGACTGGCACCAACCCGCTCGCTATTGTTGGCGTTGCCGCCGGCGTCATCGGTCTCGCCATCGTCGGCGTGTTCGTGTTCACCAAACGTCGGTAGGTGAGGGCTGTGTCCAATAAATCTAAGGACGCTGACCCCAAGCAACCGGAATCCTCGTTCATTCAGTTCGACGATGCAAAGCAACAGGGCGCCGCTTCGGCGGCGTCCGCCCCACGGCGCAAAGTGCTCCTTGGCGTTCTGACTGCCGCGTGCACCATTTTGATCGTCGTCTCGCTGGGTTTCGTCCATCCTTCCACAAGCGGTGCCTGGTCCATCGACTGGATCATTCAGACCGTGACGGGAGAGAGTATCGTCGCCAAGGACGCCAAGGAGTCTGGCTCGTCTGCTGCTTCGGGCAAGGTCGGGTCCAAGGATTCCAAATCTTCTGATGATACGAATGACGGGTCTAGGGGTTCTGACAAATCTGACTCCAAGAAAGATTCCGAGTCTTCGGACAAGGAATCGGACAAGAACTCGGATAGCAAGAAGTCCGGCGAAAAAGGAGCGGGAAATAAAAAGACTGACAACAGTCAGTCGGCTTCTCAGAATTCGGCAACGTCCGGTGGGCCTTCTGCCGTTCCTGATAACGGTAATGCCCCCTCGGGCAACCAGAACGCCTCTCAGGAGTCTAGCTACGTTACCGTGACTGTCTCGGTTACTTCGAGCGCTGTGGGCAATCCTGTGTCCGCTGGCGGTACCTACACCTTTAATGAGGGAGCAACTGCCTACGACGCTCTCTGCGCGCTGGGTATTTCTATAAATGCGCGCGGCTCGTCGTTTGGTATTTATGTTGCCGCCATCGGTGGCCTGGCCGAGAAGGATGAAAACTATGGAAGCGGTAGCGGCTGGTGTTATTCCGTCAACGGCACAACGCCCATGACGGCCTGCAGCAACTATGTTCTCTCCAACGGCGACGACGTGGTCTGGTATTACGTAACGGGCTAGAGGCCTCGACATAGCGCACCAGACGGGCGGTTCGGACAAACATCCGGGCTGCCCGTTTTTCATGCGTAGAGGACTGGGTCGCCGGGTCTCTCGGCAAACAAAAAACCGGTTGGAACGGGAATTCCAACCGGTTATACATTCAAGCAAATAGTGAATCGACTACGACCGTGCGCCCTCGAGGAAGAAGCGGCGGCTGAAGTAGTTGTACCAGGTGACGAGGAACGTGGCGATGGCCTTCATGGCCTGGTAGCCGATGCTCAAAAACGTGACGCCCACAAACATGTACAGGTCGTTGAGGCCAAGGCCGATCACCGACAGGATGGTGAAGATCGTGAACTCGCGCTTGCGGCTCATGCCTTCGCGGTGGTCGAACACGTACTTCATGCTGAGCCAGTAGTTGACCACGACGGACGTGATAAACGAGACCGTGGTGCTCATCAAAAAGTCGAGGTGGAACAGCTCGACGAGCGCAATGAGCATACCCCAGTCGATGCCAAAGGAGATAAGACCCACGACAGCGAACTTGAGGAACTGCTTGGTATGAGGTTGTGCCAGCGCCTTGCGCACGTAATCACATCCAATGCGTTGATGAATCGAGCAGAGGATACTTTAGAGCTTTTGCAAGGGAAACGTAAGGTCTTTGCCGAGAACTATACGAACTCGCCAAATTTTCAAGAGCTAATCCGCAAACGTTGAAAATTTGCCCGTAAACGAGCGGCACCCACGGACGATACTGCGCTGAGTGCACGTCGTCCGTGGGCGCCGTAATGCTGCAGGGGTTTCGAGCTACTTGGTCTCGTCGCCCTCCAGGAAGATTTTTCGGGTCACAAAGTTGTAGACCATGACAAGCGCGGTGGCGCAGATCTTGGCGATATTGGCCTCGAGTCCCAGGCCGGCGTTGAGCGCCAGCACGATGCCGTCGTTGAGCACCAAACCGATCACGGACAGCACGACAAAGATGATGAACTCGCGGCGGCGGCTCATGCCTTCCTTGTGCGCAAACACGTACTTCATGCTTGCGAGGTAGTTAAAGATGAGTGAGATGATAAAGCCGCTGGTGTTGGCGATTAGGATGTTGAGGCCCAGACCGTAGTGGAGCAGATTCATAATGCCAAAGTCGATAACCGTGGCAATGACACCGACGACGCCAAATTTCATGATCTGCGCAAGGAGCTTTTGCATGGTACCTGCCTTAGGGTGGCGCGGGGACGCCGTGGGGATGACAAACTCAGCAAGTTTAGCCAATCCCCGCGGGTGGGGCTAGACGCGCTCTTCGATAGCACCGTTTCTATATGCATCGAGCAGCTGGCGCAGATCCTGGATCTGGCTGCGAATCTTGGCGCCAGTATCGGTGTCGCTCACCATGCGGCGACGGTCTGCTTGGTCAAAACGGTTGGTCTCGCTTTCGATGTCCACGTTGCGCGTGAGTGCCTCGGCAACCGTCGTAAAGGCCCGGTGCGACTTGAGGCGGCAGCCGCGCGAGCTCGAGATGAGCGTATAGCCGGCGATGCCCGTCTTGGGATGGTAAGCGCGGCAGAAGCCGCCATCGATGACCAGCAGCTTGCCCTCGGCGCGGATGGGCTGCTCGCCCTTGGTGGTTTTAACGGGCGTGTGGCCGTTGATGATGTGGCCGGTCGGCGAGCATGCCATGGGCGCGACGCCAAACTCGCGCATGATGTCGTCGCAGACCGAGGGCGACTTGGTAAGCGTAAAGTACGGGTCCATCGGCTCGACCCAGGTGCTCTTATCGGCGATATAGGCGCGCTCAAAGGTACGCACCAGGCGTCCGCTGGCGGGTGAATTGAAGCCAATCCACAGGTACCACATCCAGTCGAGGGCATCGCGGTCGCCCACGCGCCACGCGCGGCGGGCGATGTGGTCGCAAAAATCGAGATAATCGCGGCCAGCGTGCCAGGTGCCCAGGCAGTTCATGCTGCTAAAGGTGCCGTCTTCGTTGAGCGGAACGCAGCCGTGGAAGAGCAGGTTGCCGTTGGCGACCTTGTACATCGAGCCGTGGGTGTAGAGGAAATCGATATGGCGATGCAGGTGATCGGCGGTTACAAACTCGGACACGAGCTTGTCGATGATGTGCTGCTCCTGAGACGTGAGCGTGTAGGGGTCCGCCGGGTCGACGGTGGGGAAGTCGTTGGTCGTGAGCGGCCACACGCTGCCGTCGGC
>CABUSL010000032.1 GCA_902494295.1 uncultured Collinsella sp. | reverse complement strand
TCGCCTACTTACGCACCGCCCCTCCAATAAACGCGTTATCATCTTGACCCATGAACATACGTTAGGAGCAATCATGCCAAACGAGAACAGCTACGAAGTCGCGCTGCAAAAGAGCAACGGGCCGCCGAGCCAATGGCGAGCACGGTAAAGATGAGCACACGCATGGGCACCTCGACCTGGTTGATCGCGGCGGCACCGGCCGAAAGCATGATGCACCAGGCGTAGATGAGCAGCACGGCTTGCTTTTGGTTGTAGCCCTCTTGGATCAGGCGGTGGTGGATGTGGCCCTTGTCGGCCTGCCCGATGCTAATGTGGGCGCGCTTGCGGCGCACGATGGCGCTAAACGTGTCGATGATAGGCACGCCGGCAACGATGAGCGGGATGATAAGCGAGGTGAGTGCGGCGGTGCGGCTCACGTTGAGCAGCGAGATGGAGCCCAGCGCAAAGCCCAGCAACAGCGACCCCGAGTCGCCCAAGAAGATGCTGGCGGGGTTGAAGTTGTAGCGCAAAAAGGCTAGACAGGCGCCAAAGAGCGCAATGGAGAGCGCGGCGGCGTCGATGCGGCCCGAGAGAACGGCCATCGAAAACATGGTGAACGACGCGATGCCGCAGATGCCCGTGGCCAAGCCGTCGAGGCCGTCGATGAGGTTAATGATGTTGGTGAATGCCACCAGATAGATCACGGTAATGGGGTAGGCGAGCCATCCGAGCATGATCTCGCCGGGAGCAAACGGGTTGACGATGACGCCGATTTTTAGGCCGCCCATGCAGGCGATAAGCGCGGCGAGGACCTGTCCGGCCAGCTTTTGCTTGGGCGTGAGCTGGAAGACGTCGTCGATAGCGCCGGTCGCAAAGATGACGGTAAAAGAAAGCGCAAGTATGGGGTAGCTGATGTGCAGACGGGGGTGGGGCACCAAAACGGGCGGCCAACCCAGGTACCAGGTGCCTAGGATTTGCACAATACAGGCAACGACCAGGCCCAAAAACACCGCCGTTCCGCCCAAACGCGGGATGGGCTTGGTGTTGATGCGGCGCTTAGAAGGATAGTCGACGGCATCGAGCTTAATTGCCAAGCGCTTGACCAGGGGCACCGCGAGGAAGGTCGTGATAAAGGCCGCCGCTGCCACGCATAGGTACGGTATGTAGCTCGGGGATGAAGCCATGAATTTAAAAACCGCCAAGCGTCGAAGGAAAAGGTTAGAAGAACGCCATGCGCAAAGGGCATAGCCGAACCATAATACTCGACAAAGGGGGGTGCATGTAATTGCACGCAGCGATAATCACGCGCTTACCAGATATTCGAGTGATAGTGGGCTCTGCCTGGTGCCTTTTGGGGATCTTGACGGGATTTGCAATGGCGATTTTCGGCAAAAGAAAACCACCCCCCACGTTACGAAAATGAACCCACCTAAAACAGGTGGGTGCCCTCATCGACTGTTCCAGCGTCCTTAACAACGAAGGATACCTGTACTAGGTACGACTGTGTGGGCTCCCTAAATAAACGCGACGGTTCACCCAGTTGCTCCGCGGGGGGCGGAATACCTACATCATAAAGCGGCACTTTGTGGATTCCAGTCTTGACATTACAAAAATCGTGTCGGACGATTACGGCGCCTTGGGCTCGAGCCGTCTGTGCGGTTGGTCCTTTTGCGTTTGAGCTGCTGAATCGTTGTTTTGGAGCATGTTTTTATGCCGACGTCGTTGACCGAACTTTTTTCGCCCGCCTGCCATTTGTGTCCGCGCCGTTGCGGTGCGGCGCGCGATGAGGGCGTGCACGGCGTGTGCGGTGCCGACGACACGCTCAAGGTGGCTCGCGCCGCGCTTCATATGTGGGAGGAGCCGCCTATCTCGGGCGAGGCCGGTTCGGGCACGATCTTCTTTAGCGGCTGCTCGCTCAAATGCGTCTATTGCCAGAACCACGAGATCTCGACGGGTAATTTTGGGCTTGAGATTTCGCCCGAGCGTCTGGTCGAGATTATGCTGGAACTGCAGGACCAGGGCGCCAACAATATTAATTTGGTGACGGCAACGCACTACGCGCACCTGCTGCCGGCTGCGATTGCCACGGCACGGGCACGCGGGCTGGTCATACCAATCGTCTATAACACGAGCGGTTATGAGCGCGCGAGTGCCGTGGCTGCCTTGGGTGACCTGGTTGATGTGTGGCTCACCGACTTTAAATATGCCGATGCGGCGCTTGCGCAGTCGCTCTCTCATATAAAGGACTACCCACGTGTGGCCGTGTCGGGCCTGACTCAGATGGCGCGCGAGATCGAGCGCCGCGGGGGAGAGCTGGTGGACGAGGACGGGCTCATGAAGCGCGGCATGATTGTGCGCCATCTGGTGCTGCCGGGACATGCAGACGATTCGTGTCGCGTGCTGGACCTGGTGTGGCAGACGGTGGGCGATGTGCCGATCTCGGTCATGAACCAGTACACGCCCAATGCGCTCATGCGTGAGCAGGGCGGCGACCTGGCGCGTGCTGTGACGCGCGAGGAGTACGAGCAGGTGCTCGATCATGCCGACGACCTGGGCTTTACGACGATGTTCTGGCAAGAAGGCGGCGCAGTAGACGAGAGCTTTACCCCGGCGTTTGACACCACCGGCGTCCTCACCAGCGCAAAGTAGCGCGTTCGTCGATGATTTCCTGGGACGGGGATTAAAAAATCATCGAGAGGATTGCTTGCTCGAAAAGTTGTCAAAATGGCCCCGTCCCAAAAAGACTGGGTATTGGGCGTTGACAGTTGGCGAGCCGTAGGTAAAATATCAACTTGTCCTGGGGACGTAGCTCAGTTGGGAGAGCGCTGCCGTCGCATGGCAGAGGCCGAGGGTTCGACTCCCTTCGTCTCCACCCTTGGATTTGATAAGCCGCTGACATTGTGTCGGCGGCTTTTTTTAAAAGAAAGGGCTGTACCATGGCCGAGCTTGAGTCCCAACCACTGTCTGCCGAGGAACGCGCCGAGTTGGAAGAGCTCCGCGCCGAGAAGGCCCGCCGCGAGGAGCAGGAAAAGGCTCGTCGCGAGCGTGAGGAGCTGGCCGCCCTGCGCGCCGAGCGTGCGAAGGCCGAGGAGGCCGTCGCGAACGCCGCCCCCGCGCCCAGGCCCGCGCCCAGGCCCGCCGCCGCGAAGCCTGCGCCTGCCGCGCCCAAACCTCAGCCTAAGAAAGCCGCCCGCCCCAAGCCCGTCGAGCCCGCGCCGAGCCGTGACGAGATGACGTTTGCCCAGCGCATGGTTACCTCCAAGGAGCCTACGGGCGAGAATGAGATCCCCGGTATGGCCCCGGCTCAAAAGATCATCATCGTGCTCGCCCTCATCGCGTTTATCGTCTTTATGGTCTATACGATCACGGGCAGCATGGGCCTGCACTAACCTGTTCGCGCCGGGCTCCATGCTCGCACGTCCGCCTCGTCCAACCCTCAACTTCTGCACAACGCATCCGAAAGGTCGCCCCATGGCTTTGACCGACATCTCGCATCCCACCGACATTGCAATGCTCACCGATTTGTACGAGCTCACTATGGCCCAGGGCCTGTGGGAGAGCGGCAAGGCCAATGAGCAGGGTTGTTTTACCGCGTTTTACCGCGACCATCCCTTTGGTAGCGCCTACGCCGTCATGTGCGGTACCGCCGAGCTGCCCGATCTGGTCGAGAACCTGCGCTTTACGCCCGAGGACATCGACTACCTCGCCTCGCTCCAGGCCCCGGCCGGCGGCGCGATGTTTAAGCCTGGATTCCTCGACTACCTGCGCGATTTTCGTGCGCATGTGAACATCGACGCCGTCCCCGAGGGCGAGCTCGTCTTTCCGCGCGAGCCCATGGTGCGCGTCACCGGCCCCGCACTGGAGTGCCAGCTGCTCGAGACGGCGCTGCTCAACATCGTCGGCTTCCAGACACTTGTCGCCACCAAGACGGCGCGCGTGGTGCTGGCAGCGGACGGCCGTCCCGTGGCCGAGTTTGGCCTGCGCCGCGCCCAGGGCCCCGATGGCGGTCTGGCTGTTGCGCGCGCGAGCTACGTTGCCGGCTGTTCCTCTACGTCCAATGTGCTCGCCGGTCGCCGCTACGGTATCCCCGTCTTTGGCACGCATGCGCACAGCTGGGTGATGAGCTTCGATTCCGAGCTCGAGGCCTTCCGTGCCTTTGCCAAGTCGAGCCCCAAGAACTGCACGCTGCTCATCGACACCTACGATGTGCGTGAGGGCTGCGAGCATGCCATTACGGTTGCCAAGGAGATGGAGGCGGCGGGCGAGCGCCTATCGGCTATTCGCATTGACTCGGGTGACCTCGCCAAGCTGTCCAAGTATGTCCGCGGCCGTTTTGATGCCGAGGGCCTGCCCTATGTGGGGATCTCGGTTTCCAACGATCTTGACGAGTACACGATTCAGTCGCTGCTCGACCAGGGCGCGCCCATCTATAGCTTTGGCGTGGGCACCAAGCTCGCGACCTGCTACGACCAGCCGGCGCTGGGCGGTGTGTACAAGCTTTCCGCCCGCCGTGCGAGCGAGGCCGACCCGTGGACGCCGGTGGTCAAGCTCTCCGAGCAGCCCTACAAGCGCACGATCCCGGGCGTGCAGCGCGTGCGCCGTTATTACGACGGCTTTGGCGGCCCGGTCTGCGACATGATCTACGACGAGGACCATCTGGCGGGGGAGGGCGCCACGCGCGGCAATACCCTCGTGGCCGTGAATGATGCCGCTCTGGTGACCGATGTGTCGGAGCTTGAGTATCGCGAGCTGCTGGTGCCGATCGTGCGCGATGGCAGTGCGGTTGCTCCGCGTGAGAGCATCCAGGACGCGCGCGAGCGCTGTGTTTGGGCGCTCGATCATCTGGACGCAGCTTTCAAGCGCTTCCTGTACCCGCAGACCTATGTGGTGGGCATGGAGCAGGGCCTGGCTCAGGTGCGCGACGAGCTCGTGCGCAAGAACATGGCCGCGGCCTCGGCTTTCCCCTGGGCGCACTAATTCCTTGGGCGGTAGGGGCGAGTCACGCTCCCTTGGCCGCCAGCTCGGCCGTTCGCTGAACAGTTGATTGGTTTGACGTATGACGACTTCTTATAAAACGATGGTGGTAAAGATCGGTTCGTCCACGGTGGTGGGTGCCGATGGCAAGGTCAACCGCGCCTTTATCGGCGGACTTGCCGATCAGGCCGCAGCGCTGCGCAAGCTCGGCTGGCGTCTGGTCGTGGTGAGCTCGGGCGCTATTGCCTGTGGCTATCCCGTGTTGGGCTTCGACCGCAAGCCGGTCGGTGACCTGCCGAGCCTGCAGGCCTGCGCCTCGGCTGGTCAGTGCATCATCTCGTCGGCCTACGACGAGGAGTTCCATGCGCGCGAACTGCTCACTTCGCTCGTGCTGCTCACGCGCCACGATACGGCCCGTCGCACGTCCTATCTGCACGCGCGCGACGCCCTGCTGCGCCTGGTGGAGCTGGGTGTGGTGCCGGTCGTCAACGAGAACGATACCGTCACCGTCGACGAGATCAAGTTTGGCGACAACGACACGCTGGCGGCGCTTGTGAGCTGCCTGGTTTCTGCCGATCTGTGCGTGACGCTCTCTGACATCGATGGCCTCTATACCGCCAATCCGCACGAGGACCCCACGGCCGAGTTCGTCCCGGTCGTGCATAAGATCGATGCCAAGATTATCGCCTCGGCGGGCGATTCTTCCACATCGGTTGGCACGGGCGGCATGATCACCAAGATTCGCGCGAGCCGCATTCTCATGACGGCGGGCATTCAGAGCGTGATTTGCTCGGGCGAGGAGCCCGATGCGCTCGTGCGCCTCGCCCGCGGCGAGAGCGTGGGCACGCTGTTCGATCCGCCGGCGGAGCGTCTGGACATCGCACCCCGCAAGCTGTGGATCGCACTGGGCGACAAGGCACATGGCTCGGTAACGGTTGACGACGGTGCCGCGAAGGCGCTGGTCAGCCGTGGTTCTTCCTTGCTTGCGGTGGGTATTCGCGAGGTTGATGGCCAGTTTGCCGAGGGCGATGTGCTCGATGTGTGCGATCCGAGAGGTATGGTCGTCGCCCGCGGTATCGCCGAGGCCGATTCGGACGTGCTGGAGCTTGCTGCCGGCCGCCGCCAGGACCAGATCGCCAGCAACCGCCTGCTCGCTAACCTGGCCGAGAAGCCGGCGATACACAGGGATAATTTAATCGTCTTCGCATAACCAATTGACGCTGCAAACGCCCCTAAGCGGCAATCTGACGTTCAATCGTCGGGCATGACCAAAAGGTCAATGCCCTCCTCTTTCACGTCACCTTGCTCGCTTAGGGGCGTTTTCGCTTTCCGTTCTCTACCTGCGGCATTGTCGTTGCCGGCACTTGTTCGGCACTTGGGGACGTTCCTTTTGTGCCGGCAGGCGAGGACACTCCTTTGTTAGAAGATCTGACGCAGGTCTCCGCGGTTGAGGGCTTCGTCGAAGAGGTGCTTGAATACCGCGCTGCCGTGCAGGCCATCGTGCTCGAACTCGTTAGTCACCCAGGCATGCGAGTTGCCCACGCGGCTGAGCGTATCGAGCTGCAGGCCCGAATCGACGTACATGTCGTCGAAATACACCGCGGCCTGCAGGGGCACCTCGTTGCACGCCAGGCGCTGCGGGTCGTAAATCTTGTCCCAGCTGGTGTCTTCCATCAGCAGGTCCATGGCGGGCTTAAACGGCATAAGCTCGGGCATCTGCTCAAACATCCACGGGAACATGGCCTCGCCGGTAAACATGAGCGGGCGCGCGAGCGTGTCGAACTCGGCGCGGTGAGCCTTCTCTTCAGCCGCGGCCCAGCCAATGGGCATAGTGTCACCGTCGGCGTATATGAACTCCTGCAGCGTCCAGTACAGCGGATTCGCGCGCGTGTTTGTGCGCTCGAAGGCGCGCATCAAAAAGCTGTCAGATACCGAGGCGTCGCAGGTCAGCGTGCCGTCGCCATCAGCAAAAGCGTGATCGATAATCCAATGCATGCGTTCAAAGCTCGGCTTCATGCCAAAGTCGCTGCCCATGAGCTGTAGGCGCTCGACCGTCATCGGCGAGCCGTCGGGCAGCACGGGCTTCTGTGCCTCGAGCGCATCGGCCAGGGCTGCCACGCGCTCGATGTCGGCGGGGTAGCGGTCGTAATACTGCTGCGTCTTGGCAGCCATGCGCGGGAAGGTGTGCGCGTAGACCTCGCTTGCGCTCGCCGGCACGTGGGGGATGCCGCCGCAGGTAAAGCTCGCCGCCACGCCCTCGGGGAAGAGCGACAGGTAGCTCAGCGTCAAAAAACCGCCGTAGCTTTGGCCGAGCGTGACCCACGGCTTGCCGCCAAAGCCCACCAGGCGCAGGTACTCAAAATCGCGCACGATGGAGCTGGCGAGGTGGCGCTTGAGGAAGTCAGCCTGCGAGCGTGCGGCATCGGAGCCGGCCGCCGTCGCGCGCTCGCCCAGTGCGGCAATCGTGCGCCCGTCTACACAGCTGCTGCGCCCGGTGCCGCGCTGGTCGGGCAGGACGACGCGGAAGTGCTTGACGGCCTCCTCGATCCAGCCGTCGCTTGTGGGCGACAGCGGACGCGGGCTCTCGCCGCCGGGGCCGCCCTGCAAAAACAGGAGTAGTGGCAGATCGTCGTTGATGCGGTCGGGCGCGCAAACCACGCGGTAGAAGAGCTTGATGCTCTCGGGCGCGCCGGCGATGGGTGCCGGCATAGCGCCGCGGCGCATGGTGCTGCCGACGGCCAGGAGCATCGGCTCCAGACCGCGCCAGTCAAGGGGGACGACGATGCTGTGGTCCTCGACATAAAGGCCGGGGACGTGGTACGAAGTGATGAGGGCCATGTGAGTCTTCCGTTCGTTGCGGTGTTTCGGGTTGACCAATTCTACCGCCGTGGGCGAGGCCATGCGCAAATCGGCTACCATGGTTGCAAACTTCTAGGAGAAAGGGCCGTCCATGTCGGTCGATATAGCCACGTATGTCCACGATCTTGCCGTTGCCGCCAAGGCAGCGTCGGCCTCGCTTGCCACGGCGAGCGACGAGCAGCGCCAGGAGGCCGTGCGCGCCATGGCCGCAGCACTGCGCAACGGTGTCGACTCCATCGTCGCCGCTAACGAGCTCGATATGTCCGCCGCGCGCGATGCGGGCACTTCGGCTGGGCTTCTCGATCGCCTGCTGCTGACGCCCGAGCGCGTCGAGGGCATGGCCGCCGGCCTGGAAAAGCTCGCCGAGCTGCCCGATCCCGTGGGCCGCGTGCTCGACCACCGCGTGCTTGCAAGCGGCGTGGACCTGACCCGTGTGAGTGTGCCGCTGGGCCTGGTCGCTATGGTCTACGAGGCGCGCCCCAACGTGACGGCCGACGCCGCAGGCATCTGCATCCGTACCGGCAACGCCTGCATTCTGCGCGGCGGCTCGCTGGCCTATCACTCGTGTGCCATGATCGCCGAGCTGCTGGCCGATGCGCTCGAGGCCAAGGGCTTCCCGCGCGAGGCCGTGTCGATGATCGAGTCCACCGACCGCGAGGCCACTGGCGAGCTCATGAAGCTCCGCGGTATCGTCGACGTGCTCATTCCGCGCGGCGGTGCAGGCCTGATCCAGCGCTGCGTGCGCGAGTCGCTTGTGCCGGTGATCGAGACGGGCACGGGCAACTGCCACATCTATGTGCATGAATCCGCCGACTTTGATAAGGCGCTCAACATTATCGTCAATGCCAAGACCCAGCGCGTAGGCGTGTGCAATGCCGCCGAGTCGCTGCTGGTCGACCGTGCTGTGGCCGATGCGTTTTTGCCTGCGGTCGTGGCCGTGCTGCGTGACCACGGCGTGCTCATTCACGGCGACGAGGCAACCTGCGCCGCGTGCGCCGACGCCGGGCTTGACGAGGGCGATAACTACGTCGCCGCGACTGAGGAGGACTGGGGTCGCGAGTACCTGGCTCTCGAGATGAGCGTGAAGGTCGTGGCAAACGAGGACGAGGCCATCGCACACATCAATCGCTACGGCACGATGCACTCCGAGGCCATCATTGCCGAGGACAAGGATGCTTGCGAGCGCTTCCTGGATGCGGTCGATGCCTCGGCCGTGTACTCCAACGCCAGCACTCGCTTCACTGACGGCGGCGAGTTTGGCCTGGGCGCCGAGATCGGCATCTCGACCCAAAAACTCCACGCCCGTGGCCCCTTTGCCGCCGAGGCCCTCACCACCTACAAATACAAGCTCCGAGGCACCGGCCAGGTTCGCCCCTAGCGTCCGCGCAAACAAAAACCACCACAAAGGTGCCTTTCCCCTTTGTGGTGGTTTTAAGTGGCGCGGGCGGTTAGGCCTGGAAGGTATCGTGGTCGGGGGCGAAGGACTGCATGGCTGCGATGGTGCGGTCGAAGAGCTCAGGAAGCTCCCAGCCCAGCATCTCGGCGCCCTGCGAAATCACGTCGCGCGAGCAGCCGGCGGCAAAGCGCTTGTCCTTGAACTTCTTCTTGAGCGACTTGGTCGTAAAGTCCATAACGCTCTTGCTCGGGCGCATGATGACTGCAGCGCCGATCAGGCCGGTGAGCTCATCGCAGGCAAACAGGATCTTTTCCATCTGCAGCTCGGGCTTGGGCAGCGAGGTATTGAAGTCTGACGTGTGCGTCTGGATGGCGCGAATGAGCTCGGGAGACGCACCTTCATCCTTAAGAATCTTGGCAGCATAGATGGTGTGGTTCATGGGGTCGTCCTCATGCTCCTCCCAATCTAGGTCGTGCAGCAGACCGACGATGCCCCAAAACTCCTCGTTCTCGGGGTCGAACTCGCGCGCAAAGTAGCGCATAGTGCCCTCGACCGTCTCGCCATGGGTGATATGGAACGGGTCCTTGTTGTGCTCATTGAGCAGTTCGAACGCGCGGTCGCGGGTGATTCCGGCGGTAAGCGGCTCTGCCATAAGAGACTCCTTGTGCTCGTGGGTATCGATAAGAATGAATACTACTAGAACAAGAAAACCACCACAAAGGTGCCTGTTCCCTTTGTGGTGGTTTTTGGCGCGGATGGGTTAGTTGAGGGCGGCTTGGGCTAGGCGGGCTTCGGCGGCCTCCTCGGTGACGCCCAAGGCCACGGCGAACTCCTCGATGGAGCGGCGTTTGGCCTCCTTGAGTACGCGCATGTAGTAGGAGCTGGGTTTTTTATCAGCTTCCTCGGCCTGGCGAATGCGGTGCATCATGGTCTTTGCCACGCGGACCGTCTCGGGTGCGCCCAGCTTGAGCTGCTGCTTAAAGTGCGTCTCCTCAAGCGAGCTGTTGCGCTCGGTAAAGGTGTCGCACTCCAGCTCGTCATAGTGGCTCAGCAGGTGCTCGGCATCTTGCTGCGAGATGGCGGCGTGCAAACGGTCGGCCTGCGCCACGGGGTACATGAGGATCGTCTGCGCATGTCCCTGCTTGGTCTCGAGCAGTAGCATGGGCTGCGGTGTGTCGTCCCTAAAACCGACGACGGTGCAGACTCCCTGACCCGGATGAATGACGTGTTGACCGATTGAGAACATGCTACCTCCAACTTATACGAATTTACGTATGTCTAGAATAACACGCTGACGTGCGCAAACCCTTACTTTATGCAGGAAAAGCACACAACTCCGATAGGTAAGAGTATTCGATAACAGGCGCAGCTCATTCACACCTTTATGCATTTTCAACGCCTGCATAATCTGCAGGCAGACTGGCATCTTTGAGTGACTCCATACAAGCTGTAGTCAATTTTGTGCATATGCAATATCGATTGGCTTTACCCTGCGACAGTGCCCGTCGCTTGTGATAGAGTGCTACAAACTCTGGCTTTTGCCCTACGAGTGACCAAGAGCTCGGGGGCTTTAACACAAGGAGGATCTATGCCCGAGAAGATTGAAGAGCTGGTACGCGCTGCGCTTGCTGCGGCCCAGGAGGCCGGCGACCTTTCCGCATTTGAACTTGACGATTGCGCTATCGAGCGACCGGCTGACACTTCTCATGGCGAGTGGACCTCCACCATGGCCCTGAAGTCCGCCAAGCTGGCTCACTGCGCCCCGCGCAAGATCGCCGAGGCCGTCGTTGCCCATATGCCCGAGGACCCCGCAATCGAGAAGGTCGAGATCGCAGGCCCCGGCTTCATCAACTTCTACCTCTCCGTTGCCGTCAAGAACGCCATCTTTGGCGAGGCCCGCGAGAAGGGCATGGACTTCGCTAAGTCCAACGTCGGTGGCGGCCTGAAGACCCAGGTCGAGTTCGTCTCCGCCAACCCCGTCGGCCCCATGCACATCGGCCATGGCCGCTGGGCCGCTCTGGGCGACTCCCTTTGCCGTGTTATGGATCACGCCGGTTACGACATTCAGCGCGAGTTCTACATCAACGACCACGGCTCTCAGATGAACACCTTCGGCAACTCCATCAGCACGCGCTATATGCAGCTTGCCGACATCATCGCCAAGCAGGGCGTGGATATCGACGAGGCTCACAAGCTGCTGATCGCCGACCGCGACGCCTTTGTTGCCGACGAGAACGATGAGCACCCCGAGACCCATCCGTATCAGGACAACTTTGCCGAGACTCTGGGCAAGGACTCCTACGGCGGCGACTACATCATCGACGAGGCTGCCGAGTTCTGGCGCACCGACGGCGATAAGTGGGTCAACGCCGATCCGCAGGAGCGCATGGAGAGCTTCCGCGAGCGCGGCTATGTAAAGATGGTCGACAACATGCGCGACCTTTGCCACGCCGTTAACTGCGACTTCGATCGTTGGTTCTCCGAGCGCTCTCTGTACGTGAAGGACACCGAGGGCGAGACCGCCGGCACCTCCGCCGTCGACCGCGCTTTTGAGAAGCTCGACAAGATGGGCTACCTCTACACCAAGGACGGTGCCCTGTGGTTCCGCTCCACCGACCTGGGCGACGACAAGGACCGCGTCCTGATCAAGTCCGATGGCGAGTACACCTACTTCGCCTCCGACGTTGCCTATCACTGGGATAAGTTCCAGCGCGTCGACCACGTCATCGACATCTGGGGCGCCGACCACCACGGCTACATCGAGCGCGTCCGCTGCGTCTGCGACGCTCTTGGCTATCCCGGCAAGTTTGAGGTTCTGCTGGGCCAGCTCGTCAATCTGCTGCGCAACGGCAAGCCCGTCCGTATGTCCAAGCGCAAGGGCACCATGGTGACCCTGCAGGAGCTCGTCGACGAGGTCGGCTCCGACGCCGCTCGCTACACGCTCATCTCCAAGAGCTCCAACCAGATGGTCGACTTCGATATCGAGGCCGTCAAGAAGCGCGACAACTCCAACCCGGTGTACTACGTGCAGTACGCTCACGCTCGCGTGTGCTCCATCCTGCGTCGTGCCGCAGACGTTACCGCTGAGCAGGCCGCTGAGATGGGCATGAAGGCCGTCGCCGCCAAGGCCATCGGTGAGAACGTCGATTACTCTCTGCTGACCGACCCGACCGAGCTCGCCCTTTCGCGTAAGCTCAACGAGCTCACCGACCTCATCGCCAGCTGCGCTCGCGATCGTGCCCCGTTCCGCCTGACTCACTTTGCCGAGGAGCTCGCCGGCGACTTCCACAGCTTCTACGCCGCCTGCCAGGTTCTGCCGAGCGAGGGCCGTCCCGTCGACCCCGAGCTCTCGCGCGCCCGTCTGGCCGCCTGCGATGCCGTCCGCGTGACGCTCGCCCTGGTGCTCACCCTTGTTGGTGTCTCCGCTCCCGAGCAGATGTAATCTGCGGGTCATTTGACCGCGCAGGTTTGGTTTAACTGAGCCTTGAAAGCCCGATCTCCCACGGAGGTCGGGCTTTTTGCAAACGCCGACGTATTGACGAATTTGGAACTGCTGGAAATACGAAACTATGCCGGTTTACTACGATGAAATGAGAAATTCCAACCACGCCGGCTTTTCGCAAAAAAGTGCAAGGCATCTACCTGCGGTTTTAGTTCAACAAGTTTCGGAGTGGTCGCGGTTGAGCGATTCATCGTAGTAAACCGCCATAGTTTTGGCGGAGGCAGTCAGATTTGTGGGTGTTAAACCAAAGAGTGCCCCTTTAACTAGTCGTTTAAGAGCGTTCCCAATGACTAAGTTGCAGGTGGTTGCGGTTGTGTTACACTAACGCTGCGTATATGACGCAATCATCTCGATACAGATCAATGATGTCCGTCGTTTTGAACGGAACTAGACTGTTTAGCCGCCCTGAAGGTTTATGCAGGGAGCATGTGATCACAGGGCTTGAAAAGAAAGTTGAGCAAACACTGTGTCTGATCAACAGCAAGAAAACGAAATAATGACGACGCAAGCCGCTCCCGCTGCACCGGTTGCGTCGGACCAGGTCGCGGCGCCCGCGCATGCCTCGGCTCCTGAGACGCCTAAGGCTGCTTCGACGCCTACGCCTGCAACGGCTGAGAAGGCCGTGCCTGCAACTGGTGAGGAGGCTGTTCCGGCAAAGCCCAAGCGCACGCGCCGCACGGCCAAGCTTGCCACAGACGGCGAGGAGGTCACCAAGCCCAAGCGCCGTACCACGCGCACGACGCGCGCCAAGCGCACCGTCGCAGCTGACTCCTCGGCGCCGATTTCCGATGAGGTCGCGCAGGCACGTGCGTTGGCTCAGATTAGCGAGGCTCAGGTGGTGCGCGCCCGCCGTCGTGCTGCCGAGCGTGAGGCCGCGGCTCTGACCGAGCTTGCAGCTCCGTCTGTGCCCGAGACACCTGCCGCCACCGAGACCCCTGTCGCCGACCAGCCGACCGAGAAGCCGGTACCGCGCACACGCCGTCGCACGGCTGCTAAGGCCGAGCAGGTTGCCGATCAGGTAACCCCCGAGCTCACTGAGGCTTCGGTCCGTTCCGTGGCAGGGGAGGGCACATCGCCTGTTGAGCCCGCTGCGTCTGTCGAGGCCAGCGAAGTTCCCGTTGTCGATCCGGCTTTGCGCCCGCACCGTCGCGGTCGCAAGCCCAAGGCCTTCGTCGAGGCAGAGAAGGCCGCAGCCGCAGCTGCAGCCGCTCGGGATGCTGCGGCGACCGCCGAGTCTGCAACCGCTGCCGATGCACCCGTCCAGGATGCTACGACTTCCGAGGCCGCTCCCGCCGATGTCGAGCTCGCCGATGTCCGTCCCGGTCGCAGCCATCGTACTGCTGCTAAGCGCACGTCCAAGGCCAAGGCTGCCAAGGAGGGTGCGTCCGAGAATTCCGCCGAGACGACCGCCGATGCATCGACTGATGCCGCCGAGCCCCAGGACGTCGAACAGACTGCGTCCGAAAAGCCCAAGCGCGGTCGTAAGAAGTCCGCTAAGGCCAAGGCGCCCGAGCAGCAGGCTGATGCCGAAGCGCAGGTCGATTCCGGCGCCGAGGCCAATGGCGCTGCTGCGGCCAATGGCGACGCCGCTGCAACTGATGGTGCCGCCCCCGCCGAGGTCGAAGACGGCACTCGTCCCAACCGTCGCCAGCACAAGCGCAACGACGAGCGCAACGAGCGCAAGGACGACCGCAACAACGACCGTCGCAACCGCCAGCGCGATCGCAAACAGCGCAACAAGGAGCGTAATGCCGCTCCCACCGAGCCCACGCTTTCGCGCGAGGAACTCGCGGCCATGAAGGTCGCCGAACTGCGCGAGAAGGCCAAGGAGTTCGAGATCGAGACGACCGGCAAGAAGAAGGCCGAGCTCGTCGAGGAAATCTACGTCACCGCTGCGAAGGCCGAGGGCTTCCGCGACATCAAGGGCATTCTGCAGATTCGCCCGGACAGCTCCGGCATCATCCACGCCCATGGCTACATGAAGTCCAACGACGACGCCTTCGTGCCCGCCTACCTCATCCGCTCCGCGCGTCTGCGCACGGGCGACGTCATCGAGGGCTCGCTGCGTCCTTCGCGCGGCGGCGACAAGCGCGCCGGCCTCGCCAAAATCACGACCGTCAACGGTCTGGACCCCGAGCAGATTCGCAACCGTCCTAAGTTCGGCGACCTCACCCCGGTCTATCCCAACGAGCCGCTGCGCATGGAGCACGGCAAGGACTCCATTACCGGTCGCGCCATCGACATCGTGTCGCCGATCGGCAAGGGTCAGCGTGGCCTGATCGTGTCCCCGCCCAAGGCCGGCAAGACCACGATCCTCAAGAAGATCTGCCAGTCTATCTCGATTAACAACCCCGAGGTGCACCTCATCTGCCTGCTCGTCGACGAGCGCCCCGAAGAGGTCACCGATATGCAGCGTTCCATCAAGGGCGAGGTTGTGGCGTCGACCTTCGATATGCCCGCCGACAACCACACTCGCGTGGCAGAGCTCGTCATCGAGCGCGCCAAGCGCATCGTGGAGCTGGGCGGCGATGTTGTGGTGGTGCTCGACTCCATCACGCGTCTTGCCCGCGCCTACAACTTGGCGGCGCCCGCCTCAGGCCGCATCCTTTCGGGCGGCGTCGATTCGGCGGCACTGTATCCGCCCAAGCGCTTCCTGGGCGCAGCCCGCAATATCGAGAACGGTGGCTCGCTCACCATCCTGGCCTCTGCCCTCATCGACACCGGTTCCAAGATGGACGAGGTCATCTTTGAGGAGTTCAAGGGCACCGGCAACATGGAGCTCAAGCTCGACCGCGACCTGGCCGACCGCCGCATCTTCCCGGCTATCGACCCCGTTGCCTCCGGTACGCGTAACGAGGACCTGTTGGTCGACGAGCAGATGCGTCCGTTTGTCTTTGGCCTGCGTCGCATTCTTGCCGGCATGAACAACACCGAGCGCGCGGCCGCATCGTTTATCAAGGGTCTTAAGGGCACCAACACCAACCAGGAGTTCCTGGTGCGTTCGGCCAAAAAGCACAGCGACTACGAGCAGACGTTCTAGGTTGTCATCCACGCACAGCGATAGTCATCAATGCAATAAAGGGTCGGGGCTTTGAGCCTCGGCCCTTTTCTATATTGCCGCTCCGCGCTTTTTTGACCATAAGACTGGCAAGCAGCAGGTTTCCCGTTTCAATCCGACATCGTCGCTTGCAATCGACAGGGCGGTTTCGCATAATAGCTTTTAAGCTTCGCGACGGAAAACGCAGATGAAACGAACCATATACCGTTGCTTTGGGGCATAGCCCCGCTTCATCTTCTCTCGCGCAGCCAACTGAATGATGCGATTTGGGTGCTGGAAGATGGGGAGAGCTCATGGCTTCTTCTGATGCAACACAACGAGCAGTCCTTGCCGGACTTTCGTGCGGGTTCGGCCTTGCCGCTCCCGTGGTTATGTATGCCGCGACGCTGCCGTTTTCGTCTGTGAACGAGACGGTCGTGGCGGGTGCGGTTCCCTTCGCCGTGGGCGCGGTGGCGGGCGTGGGCATCTATGCCGCCTCGCTGGGTATCTCCGAGTATCGTGCGCAGCGTGAAGAGCGTCTGTTCCAGCCCGATGCCATGGGCGGTGCCGCCAATCTCAATCAGCATCAAAGCGAGTTCAAGACCGCCTCGATTCCAGCTCAGCAGCAGGATGCGACTCCTTACGCTGCGGCTTCTGATTCTCAGGCTCAGGCGGAGCAGTCTACCTCGGCATTCCTTTCCGGCCTGACTGGTGCGTTCCAGCGCTGTCATGCCGATGATGGTGTTCCTACCATCGCTCGAGCCGCAGATGCTATGGACGAGGACGAGGCTTGGTCCATGATCGACAGTATGCTCGACGACGATTCGCCGGTGAGCTGCGACCCTGCACACTCGCGCGACGTCTATCAAGTCGCCATCGACGAGCTCACCAACGGCGGGCAGACCGGCTCCTTCAATCGCGACGACATCGCCGCCGCGGCACGCGCCGTGTCTGGCT
>CABUSL010000031.1 GCA_902494295.1 uncultured Collinsella sp. | reverse complement strand
TTCGAAATACGAGTACGATGGCGACAACGCTCCCATCATCCGCGGTTCCGCACTCGGCGGCCTGAACGGCGAGCCGAAGTGGGAGGAGAAGATCATGGAGCTGATGAACGCTGTCGACGAGTACATCCCGACGCCTGCTCGTAACAACGACCTCCCGTTCCTGATGGCCGTTGAGGACGTTATGACCATCTCCGGCCGTGGTACCGTTGCTACCGGCCGTGTCGAGCGCGGTGAGCTCAAGCTCAACGAGCCCGTCGAGATTGTCGGCATCAAGGATACCCAGAACACCGTTGTTACCGGTATCGAGATGTTCCGTAAGTCCATGGACTTCTGCGAGGCTGGCGACAACGTCGGTCTGCTGCTCCGCGGCATCAAGCGCGAGGACATCGAGCGCGGCCAGGTTCTCTGCAAGCCCGGTTCGGTTACCCCGCACACCAAGTTCACTGGTGAGATCTACGTTCTGACCAAGGAGGAGGGCGGCCGTCACACCCCGTTCTTCGATGGTTATCGTCCTCAGTTCTACTTCCGTACCACCGACGTTACCGGTACGGTCAAGCTCCCCGAGGGCACCGAGATGGCTATGCCTGGTGACCACATCACCATCGAGGGCGACCTCATCCACCCGATCGCCATGGAGGAGGGCCTGCGCTTCGCTATCCGCGAGGGTGGCCACACCGTCGGTTCGGGCATCGTCTCCACGATCATTGAGTAAATTAGCTCTTTGATATAGCTGACTTAGAGAACCCGGCACTTATATGGGTGCCGGGTTCTTTTCTGCAATGGATATTGAGCCGTTGCTGGTGTCGAGAGGATCGACAATGGTCCTGGGCGCACCGTCGATTAGCTCTCGTTGGCTTCATTGATGTGTTCCAAATATGAATGGATCCACCGAGAACCAATTGATTCGAGGTTTTCATTGACAGCACTTATATAGAGCTGATAAAGTACCAACTCGTGCCCGTACGGGGCGGAAATGAAAGGTTCAGGATACATGCGTACTCTAGTTACTCTTGCGTGCACTGAGTGCAAGCGCCGCAACTATACGACCACCAAGAACAAGTCGACCATGCCTGATCGTATGGAGATCAAGAAGTATTGCCCCTGGTGCCGTCACCACACGCTGCACAAAGAGACTCGCTAGTCTCTAGTCACATACGCCAGTAGTTCAATTGGTAGAGCATCGGTCTCCAAAACCGAGTGTTGAGGGTTCGAGTCCTTCCTGGCGTGCCAGTCATTATTCCGTAAGCTCCCACTTGGGGGCTTACGGTTTACTCATGTATAAGCGCATTGCGCGGAGGTAACCCAAATGGCCAACAAGAAGAACAAGAAGAAGGCTCAGCAGCCGGCACCTGCCAACAACGCTGCCGCCAACTCCAAGGTTGAGGCCAAGAAGGCCGTTGCCAAGAAGAACGAGAAGGCTGCGAAGTCCAAGAAGAACGAGAAGCCTGGTTTCTTCGCCCGCACCAAGAAGTATTTCGCCTCGGTCAAGTCCGAGATGAAGCGTGTCACGTGGCCCGATAAGAAGGAGCTCGTGAACTACTCGGTCGTCGTTTGCGCTTCTCTGATCGTCGTCGGCGTCGTCATCGCTCTGCTCGATGCTGGCTTTGGCGAGGCTCTTGCTCTGTTCTCTGGATTGAGGGGCTAAACCATGTCTAAGCGTTGGTACGTCGTTCACACTTACTCTGGATACGAGAACCGCGTTAAGTCCGATCTCGAGCATCGCATCGAGACCATGGGCATGCAGGACCGTATCTTTGATATCGAGATTCCTATGGAGCGCGTCACCGAGATTAAAGAGGGTGGCAAGCGCGAGACCAAGGATTCCAAGATCTTCCCGGGTTATGTCCTGGTCCGCATGGAGATGGATGACGATGCTTGGACGTGCGTTCGTAACACGCCTGGCGTCACCGGTTTCCTGGGCGGCAACGGCAAGCCCGCTCCGCTTTCCCGCGACGAGTACAACAAGATGACTCGTCGTCCCGGTAAGGGCGATTCGCCCAAGCGCACCTCGGTTGATATTCAGGTCGGCACGTCCGTCCGCGTCACCGATGGCCCGCTTACCGACTTTGATGGCAAGGTCTCCGAGGTTAACACCGAGGCTGGCAAGCTCAAGGTCACGCTGATGATCTTTGGCCGCGAGACGCCGGTCGAGCTCGACTTTAACCAGGTCGCTGTCATCGCTTAAGTTTTCGTCCGTTCGCGCGAGCGTGCTTCTTCTGTGACTGCTCATCTCAGGAGTGCTTCTAACACGTGCGTGCTTACGATATAGCAAGTACTTCACACTCGTGATTCGAAAGGAATGACCATGGCTGAGAAGAAGGTTGCCAACGTCATTAAGCTCCAGATTCCTGCTGGTGCCGCTAACCCCGCTCCTCCCGTCGGCCCCGCCCTGGGCGCTGCTGGCGTGAACATCATGCAGTTCTGCCAGGCCTTTAACGCCGAGACGCAGGACAAGAAGGGCGACATCATCCCCGTTGAGATCTCTGTCTACGAGGATAAGTCCTTCTCCTTCATCACCAAGACCCCGCCGGCGGCTCACCTCATCAAGAAGGAGCTGAACCTCAAGTCTGGTTCTGCTAAGCCCCAGGCCGACAAGGTTGGTCAGCTCTCCCAGGAGCAGCTCACCAAGATCGCCGAGATCAAGATGCCGGACCTCAATGCCAACGACATTGACGCCGCCAAGAAGATCATCGCCGGTACCGCCCGTTCCATGGGCGTCACCATCGCTGAGTAGCGATTTCTTTAGGTAATGACGGGTGCTCCGACCGGGGCGCCCGTTATATGTGTGCAATAGGGCACACGATACGATGTGGGAGGGCATAAGCCCGTTTAACCACAGGAGGTAATGCACATGGCTAAGCATGGTAAGAGCTATAACGCCGCTGCCGAGAAGATCGACCGCGCCACGCTCTACACCCCCCTTCAGGCTGCCAAGCTCATCAAGGAGCTCGACACCGCCAAGTTCGACGAGACCGTCGAGGCCCACTTCCGTCTGGGCATCGATACTCGTAAGGCTGACCAGAACATCCGTGGTTCCATCTCTCTGCCCCACGGCACCGGCAAGACCGTTCGTGTTGCCGTCTTCGCCGAGGGCGAGAAGGCTCGCGAGGCCGAGGCTGCCGGCGCCGACATCATCGGTTCCGACGAGCTCGTCGCCCAGATTCAGAAGGGCGAGATCAACTTCGACGCCGCTATCGCTACGCCGAACATGATGGCCAAGGTTGGCCGCATCGGTAAGATCCTTGGTCCTCGTGGCCTCATGCCGAACCCCAAGCTCGGCACCGTTACCATGGACGTCGCCAAGATGGTCTCCGAGCTCAAGGCCGGCCGCGTTGAGTATCGCGCCGACCGCTACGGCATCTGCCACGTGCCCCTGGGCAAGAAGTCCTTCTCCGAGCAGCAGCTCGTCGAGAACTACGCTGCCCTGTACACCGAGATTCTGCGCGTCAAGCCCTCTTCCGCTAAGGGCAAGTACGTCAAGTCCATCTCCGTGTCTTCCACCATGGGCCCTGGCGTCAAGGTCGATCCCGCTGTCCAGCGCGACTTCCTGGCTGAGTAACTAACAGTTACTGCCTGAGCAAAGCAAGCATTGCTAAAGAAACCCGGTTCTGCCTCGTGCAGGACCGGGTTTCTTGCTATCTCGGGCCAAAACCACCACAAAGGTGCCTGTCCCCTTTGTGGTGGTTACCAGGGGGTTCTGGCGGTTGACGACTCGATTGCCTCGTGGCGCTTGAGCTCGCGGCGCATGGTTTGCGAATTGAGCCAGGCTGCCTGCCATCCACGGATGGGGTAGCGCGCTTCGTCGAGCTCAAACTGCGTATAGCCGCAGGCGTTGATGATTGTTGTCCCGCATGCATGCTGACGCTCACGCTGAAAGTCGTGGCCATAGCATTGGTGCACATGCCCGTGCACCATATAGTCGGGATTCCAGGACTCGAGCGCCGTGTTAAAGCATTCGAATCCTCGATGTGGCAGATCATCCAGATCGCCCACGCCGGCGGCGGGTGCATGGGTGAGCAAGATGTCGCAGCCGCCGACCATCCTCACTTTGCGGGACAGCTTGCGCATGCGCTTGGCCATTTCGTGCTCGGTGTACATGTTGACACCGTCTCGGTAGCGCATGGAGCCGCCAAGTCCCGCGATGCGGACGCCGCGGTACACGTAGACGGCATCTTCGACACAGATGCAGCCGCCCGGTGCATGACGTACGTAGCGGTCATCGTGGTTGCCTCGCACGTAGATGAGCGGTTTGTTGATGACGGTGACCAAAAACTCAAGATAGTCCGGGTCCAGATCGCCAGCGGACAAAATCAGGTCAACACCCTCAAAGCGTTCCTTGCGAAAGCATTCCCAAAGGCATCGCTCTTCGGTATCGGCTACGGCAAGGATCTTCATAGGGCGTGGACTTTCGGCTCATCGTTGGGCTGCGGAATGGCACCTACCACGTTGTCGGCCAGCCAGTCCATCTCGACGATTTGCGTGCTCGGCAGTGGGGGAAAGCCCTCGATCTGCACCACGCCGTCTTGGCTATGGAGTTCGCCGCCAAATGGATTGATGGAGCCCTCGACGATGCCATTGCGGAGCAGCTGAACAAGCTTGCGCGTCTGATAAGGCAGGCCCGGAGCGTAGCGAATGTCGATTACGCCCGAGCTCATACCATACCAGTAGTTGACGGCGCGAACCTGGCTATCGTCACTGGTCTCATCCCAGGTGCCATGCAGCAGGCTTCGCACGATAAGCTCGTAGTATCGGCCCCAGTTCCATACCGGCATGGCAATGCCGACGACCTTGCCATCGACCAGGCGGTGGAGTCCGTAGGCCGTGGGGTCTTCGAGTGACTTTGACATGTCGGCGCCGGTCATGACGCTCACGCCTTCACGGCACATGGCCTCGGCAAGACCGCCGGCGGGCACATCGCCCCAGGTGAGGATTACCTGCGCGCGAGGGTCGAGCAGCGAGGCGCCAATCGCAAAGGCGTTGATCTCGCTGAGTGCGCCTGAGGCGAAGACCAACGCGTGGTAACCGATGCGGTGGTTGTCCGCCATGCTGGCGGCAAGGGCGCCCAGGAGAAACTTGGCCTCGTACATCTTGCCAAAGTACGAACGGACGCTTTGATGGGGAAGGCCGATAGAGCAGTTGAGGAACCGAACCCGGGGATACTCAACGGCGGCCCTGAGCGTATATTCCATCAGGCGGTGTGAAGTCGAGAAGATGACGTTCGCCCCGTGCTTGACGGCGGTCTCCACGGCGGCGTAGAACGCGTCCGGATAGTGGCGGTCCTCGAACGCCTCGGTGCGCACGATACCGCCAAAGTGCTCATCGAGATACTGACGCCCTTGGTCGTGCAGGCTGTCCCAGCTCGACGTCGCACAGGGGAACTCATGGATAAAGGCGATGCGCAGGGGGTTGGCCGCCGAATAGACGGTCTTGCCCATAAAGAAGTTGAGCACACCGGAGGTGGACTTGGCGGGCGACTCTTCCTCATCGACACTCGGCGCTTCGACAAGATCGACCTTGTCCTCGTCATTTTTGCCGGCAATGACCAGCTCGCGCCAAATTTTGCACAGGCGGTTTACGACGATATCCGTCGGCGTATCCAGCAGGCGGTCCTGGTTGTACACATTGAGGTAGACGAGCATGGCGTCGGCGGGCGTAATATCCAGGTGGTTGCCGCCCGCGCGAAGGTAGGCGCGTTTAAAGAGCAGGAAGGTGTGGCGCAGGTAGTCGACCTTTTTCTGCGGCCATTTTTCGATAAGGTTCTGACCGAGCATCTTGGCGAGTGTCTCGTAGCTTCCCTCGCGCGAGAACTCGATCTCATATAGGGGACAGACGCGCCAAAACGCGCAGAACTCACCGTATAGGCGGCTTTCGACGGAATCCCATGTGCCGGGGTAGAGACGGGTAATCTTGGCCGAAACCGTCGGGGCGTCCAGGAATTTGAGGACACTGACGCGTTTGTTGCCTTCCTGGACATAGAACCGATGCATGAACTCGGTGACGATGATGGGGTCGCGATAGCCCTCGGTCACCTGGATGTCGTAGAGGTTGGACCATTTGCGGGCGAACTCGGTGCTAAATGGCAATAGGGGCATAAAGTTGCACGAAAAGGCAGACTGACGGCCCTTGGTAACCGTGCCGACGACCATTTCGAGCGGAATATCCCTTAGGCCGACATTTTCTCGCTGACCTAAGGTGAGCTGGGCAACGAGGCTATCGAGGTCCGTAAGGTACGGATGCTCGCTTTGGCTGATGGCGCGACGGCGTCCCTGCTCGCCGCGCTTGCGTGCTTGACGATAGGCCTCTTCCATGGTGTCTACTCCCTTAGTCGTTTAAACAACGATATGAACCATGGTACCACGATGCGAAACCACCACAAAGGCGCCTTTGTGGTGGTTTTAGGCAATGATGGGGGCAATGGCGCGGATGCAGGCGTCGGCTGCCGTGAAAGTGGTGCTGTCGTCGCTGACGATAAAGATGATTTTGCCCTTGACGCCAAAGTCGCCGATCTCGCTAAAGAGCACGTAGGGCTCCTTGTTAAAGCCCGAGATGGGAAGCACGGCGGCTTTGGTGGCGTCGGTGAGCTCGTCTGCCAGCGCGTCCAGTGAAGCCCACTTGGACGTGTCCTTTACGGCAACGGGGACGGCCACGCGCCCAAAGGGCATCAAATGCACGAGCGTGTTCTTGGAGATGTTGGAGTTGGGGACGATGATGGTCTGCCCGCAGGCATCTTCGATGGTCGTATGGCGCCAGGTGATATCTTGGACCACGCCCGACACGCCGCCGACCTCGATATTGTCGCCGGGTTTGATAATGCCCATAAACGTCACCTGCATGCCGCCGATGAGGTTTGAAAGCGTGTCCTGAAAGCCGAGTGAGATGGCGATGCCGCCGACGCCAAGAGCGGCGACGAGGGCGTTTGCGTTAACGCCAAAGCAGTTGTCGAGGATAAAGCTGCCGCCGATCGTCCATATGACGGCGCGCGCGATGTTGATGAAGATGCTGGATGAAGGGAGTGGGTTATCGTCGCGGTTAAGCAGGTGGCGCAGGGTCTTGGACGCGACCTTGGCGGCAACGGCGGTGCCGATAGCCAAGATACCTGCCCAGATGATGTTGTGGACCCATCGTTGTGCAAAGAAATGAAGAATTGGCTCAAACAATTCCATGTAGGGAAACCTCCTCATGATCGTTCAACCATGATACCCACCAAAAAGCCCGTCCGATCACATCGGACGGGCTTCTGTGCTCGATATAAGGTCTGCACGGCGGGGCTGCAAGGTCCGGCGGTGTAGCTTAGCGGCGGCGCTTCCAGATAATGCCGAGCATGATGACGATGATGCCGCCGATGAGGCATGCTCCGACCACGGCCAGCGTGCGGTCTCCCGTTGCGGCAAGCTTGCCGGTCGTCTTCTTGGTGGTGACCTGCGTGGTCGTCGTGCCGGGTTTGGGTGAGGGCTCAGGCGTTGGGGTCGGATGGGGTGCGGGGTTCTCAGCGGAGCTAAAGCTGATGGTGCCTGCGAGCGAGGCCACCTTGTGCTCCCAGTTGTCCTGCCCGATCAGTGCCCTCAGCGCTGCCTCGCACGTACCCCACTCGGTGAGCTTCTTGGCGTTTGCGAAGGTGGGGAAGTCGGTCGTGTTGGTAATGATGTAGTTGTTGGTGGCGACGGTATAGGTCTTGGCGGGGTCGAGCGTGCTGCCGTCTTTGGTGAGCGTGGCGCTCACGATGCGCTTGCCTTCAGACTGCGTCCAGTCGATTGTTACGTTGATGCCGCCAAAGGAAAGAACGCTGCCGGAGTCGTCGGGCCACTTGTACATGTCCTAGGCTTCCTGCTCGGTGTGGCCGGCTGCGACGTAGGCTTGCTGAAGTTCGTAGCTGTCATTGCATTTGTCGCTAATTTCCAACGAGTGCTCAAGCGCTGCGAGGAAGTCTGCACCGGTCATGGTCCAGGTCTCAACGGTGTTGCCGTAGGGCGAGATGGCGATGACGTTGCCGGCGGTCACGTTGCCCGCCGCGATGCCGCCGCGGATGCCGCCAGCGTTCTCAATAGCAAGGTCCGCGCTCGTCAAATTAAGATAGGAACCGCAGATCACATGTCCGATGGTCTGGGCTTTAGTAGCGTCGCCCTTCTTGCTGGGGCGGAAATCGGTGGTGCGCACCATCTCCCAGCCATGTGTGCCCGCCGCGTCCTCGCCATAGAAATAGTTGGCGGTGGATGTGCCGAGTACCTTGTTCGATTCGATTTCAAAAGCGTCGTCGAGTGGCTTGATCCGGTTGTCGCGGACCTCATCGAGTTGGCTCTGGTAGAAGGAACCCTTGTTTGGGTCCGTCAAAAGGTCGTTCACGCTCTTGGCGGTATAGAGCGTCTCCGCGCTTTGATCTGCGGGCACCGTCACGATGTCGTCGCCGGTATCCTCGGTACCCTTGGTGTCGTACTCATAGGGAATGGAAAGCAGACCAACCTCGTCAAAGGCGCTGCCCGCCTCGACGACGCGGACCGGCTTGCCATCGGCCCCCGTCACGTTCTCGTTTAAGTTGATGTGCTCGTGGCCTGCGACCAGAGCATTGACGCCATTGAGCTGTGCGGCAAAGGTCTTGGCGTTGAGTGTGTGCGCAATGCAGACGATAACGTTGCAGCCCTCGTTCTCGCGCAGTCGCTTGGCCTCGGCATTGATGGCGTCCGCCGCACCCGAGAACGACGTGCCCGAGACCAGGTCCGCGCGCAGCGAGGAGCCCAGCGTCTCATCCATGGCTCCGACGACGCCGACCTTAATCTTGTAGTTAAACGTGGAACTGTCCTCGTCGTCTTTCCAAGTGCGGTTGAGCGTCTTGGTGATGCTCGAGCTCCATACGCCGTTCGAGGACGTTGCGTTCGCGCAGAGCATAGCGAAGGGCGTGCCGGTGGTGCTGTAGCCGGTCATGGTGCGGAGCTTGTCCGCGCCGTAGCTCCAGTCGTGGTTGCCCGGCGTGGTCGCGTCGTAGCCGTCTGCATAGAAGGTGTCCATGAGCTCGGCGATGCTCTTGCCCTCGCTCATGGTGGCAAAGGACTGCCCGTGGAAGGTATCGCCCGCATCGAGCAGAAGATCGGGGGCGCTGCTTTGGGCGCTATAGAGAACCGCCAGTCCGTCAAAGCCCACAGTGCCGGTGCCCTTGCTTGCGTTGTAGCTGTACTTGTAGCTGCCGTGGATATCATTGGTGTGCATGACGGCCACGGTGCCGTAGATCGCCTGGGGCAGATCGCTCGCAAGGGCGAGGCTGGGTGCGCCAGCGAGCACGCCGGCAAGCAGCACGGCGGTTAACGCAAGGCGGGGGACGAATCTTTTCATGGCAGTCTCCTTATTCCTAAACAAAAACCACCACAAAGGCGCCTGTCCCCTTTGTGGTGGTTTTCTAGGTCGTTAGCTCAGCAGCATGCGGTCGTTGGCGAGCTCGCCGCCCGAGACCTCCTCAAACTTCTGAAGCAGGTCGGCCACGGTGAGCGACTTTTTCTCGTCGCCCGCCACGTCGTAGATCACGTGGCCCTCGTGCATCATGATCAGGCGATTGCCCAGACGGATGGCGTCGTTCATGTTGTGCGTGACCATGAGCGTAGTCAGGTGGTTCTCGTCGACGATCTCCTCGGTCAGGTTGAGCACCTTAGAAGCCGTCTTGGGGTCGAGTGCGGCGGTGTGCTCGTCGAGCAGCAGCAGGCGTGGCTTGGTGAGCGTGGCCATCAGCAGGGTGAGTGCCTGGCGCTGGCCGCCCGAGAGCAGGCCGACCTTGGCGTTGAGGCGCGTGTCCAGACCGAGGTCCAAGCGCTTGAGCAGCTCAACGTACTCGTCCTTCTCGGCCTTGGTGACGCCCCACGAAAGCCCGCGACGCTGGCCGCGGCGCTTGGCGAGGGCCAGGTTCTCGGCAATTTGCATGTCGGCTGCGGTGCCGCGCATGGGGTCCTGGAACACACGGCCCAGGTACTTGGCGCGCTGTGACTCGCTCAGACGCGAGATATCGGTGCCATCGAGCTCGATAACGCCCGAATCGAGCGGATACACGCCGGCGATCATGTTGAGCAGCGTGGACTTGCCGGCGCCGTTGCCGCCGATCACGGTTACAAAGTCGCCGTCGTTAAGGGTGAGGTCGACGCCGGTGAGTGCGCGCTTCTCGGTGACGGTGCCCTTGTTAAAGGTCTTCTTGACGTGCGAGAGCTTAAGCATCTGCCTCATCCCCCTTCGTGTAGGAGCTGCGGAGCTTATAGCGCTCCCAAACCACGGGCACGCACAGGGCCACGGCAACGATCACGGCGGAGAGCAGCTTCATGTCGTTGGCATCCATGCCCAGCTGCAGCACGATGGCGCGGATGAGGAAGTACACCACGGAGCCAAAGACTGCAGAGGCCAGACGGACGCTAAACTGCGTCAGACCGCCGGGCAGCAGGCGGCCGAGCACCTCGCCGATAACAATGGCGGCAAGACCGATAACGATGGCGCCGGTGCCCATGCCAATGTCAGCGTACTTCTGGCTCTGGCAGATGAGCGCACCCGAAAGGCCGATAAGGGCGTTGGAGAGCACGAGGGCGATCATCTTGGTGGAGTTGGTGTTGACGCCCAGGGCGCGGATCATGTACTCGTTGTTGCCGGTGGCACGCAGCGCCGAGCCGATCTCGGTGCCAAAGAACCAGTACAGGATGGCGACGATGGCCACGGCCAGCACAATGCCCAGGATGATGGCAACGGTGGACTGCGGTAGGCCCGTCATGTGGCTGACGGATGAGAAGATGGTGCCCTTGGCAAGGATGGGCGTGTTGGATTTGCCCATGATGCGCAGGTTGATGGACCACAGACTGATCTGCGTAAGGATTCCGGCGAGGATCGCGGGAATCTCAAAGACGGTGGTCAAGATGCCCGTGACGGCGCCCGCGATGGCGCCGGCGCACATTCCGGCCAGCACGGCGAGCAAGGGGTCGACGTTATTGTTGACGATGAGCACGGCGCAAACGCAGCCGCCGAGGGCAAAGCTGCCGTCGCACGTCATATCGGGGATGTCGAGCAGGCGGAACGTGATAAACACGCCGAGCACCATGATGCCCCAGAGGACGCCCTGCGAAACGGCGCCCTGCAATGCAATGAGCATGCTTCATACCTCCTAGGATAGGGTGGACACGTGATTTTCCATAATAGCGGTAACAATGCATAAAAGAGCTGCGGACGAATGTTTTGTCTCATCCGAAACAAGCAGGGCGAACGCCGGTCTTTAGCGTTCGCCCCTGTGGCTCAGATATTGAATAACGCGGCTATGGCACGAGCGCGGGCTCTAGATGCATTGCCACGCATGACGCTATGCGTCCAGAGCGGAGAGGTCGATGCCCAGGGCCTCGGCCATCTCGTCGTTCTTGACGACGACCAGGTCCTTGCTCGAGAGATGCTTGATCGGCATATCCTCGGGCTTGGCCTCGCCCTTCAGGATCTTGACGGCCATCTCGCCTGCGGCGTAGCCAAGGTCCTCATAGTTGATGGAGAGGGTGAACACGCCGCCGGCCTTGCACATGCCCTCCTCGCCGGTAACGAAGGGGAGCTTGTTCTCCTTGCAAATCTGGCCGACCTGCGAGGCACCCGCGGCGATGGTGTTGTCGGTGGGGGAGTACAGCGCGTCGACCTTGCCCACGGCAGACTCGACAACGGACTGGATCTCGTTAGAGCTCGAGACGGTGAAGTCGGTGTACTCGAGGCCCAGCTTGTCGAGCTCCTTCTTGGCGGCCTTGATCTGGACGTCGGAGTTGGATTCGGCGGTGCAGTAGAGCAGGCCGACCTTCTTAACGTCGGGCAGGACCTTCTGCATCATCTCGAGCTGCTCGGCGACCGGGGTGAGGTCGGAGGCGCCGGTGACGTTGGTGCCGGGCTTGTCGTTGTCCTGGACCAGGCCGGAAGCGGCGTAGTCGGTGATGGCGCAGCCAACGATGGGGATATCGGCGGTAGCGCCGGCGGCAGCTTGCGCGGCGGGCGTAGCGATGGCATAGATCAGGTTGACGCCGTCGCCTACGAACTTGTCGGCAATGGACTTACACGTGGACTGGTCGTTCTGGGCGTTCTTCTGGTCGATCTTGACCTTAAGGCCGCTCTCCTTGATGGCCTTGACAAAGCCGTCGTTGGCGGCATCGAGTGCGGAGTGCTCGGTGAGCTGCAGAACGCCGATGGTGTAGTCGGAACCGGCGGCAGCGGAGCCGGAACCAGAGTTGCCGCCGCATCCGGCGAGCGGAGCGAGCGCGAGCAGGCCAGCGGAGACAAGAAGGCTCCTGCGGCTGATGGTGATGTCCTTCATATCATTACCCCCAGTATAAAAATGGCTGGAAACACTGCACTAGGAAAAAGTGCAAGTGGGACTATAGTAACGCCGATGCCCATTTTTACAACATCCTGGCGCGTTTTTTAATACTGAACCGGATGGGCGGTGCTGAGGAACGACGGACGGTAACGGGGCTTACGCTGCGGGCGCGGGGCTGTCTTCTTCGTCTAGCGCGGCAAAGAGTTTCTTGCCGTCGAGCAAACGCGTGCTGACGTTTCTCATGCGGCTGACCTCAACGGTGCGCAGGGTGTCGTCGGCGCCTCGGGCGTCGCAGACCGTTCCCAGCAGATACGAGACGCCATCGCGCTGCCTGATGGCAAAGGGCCGGACCGTCATCCGCACCACTTCGATTTCGCCTCGGGTCAGGACGTTTGTGATATCAAAGCTGACAGTTGTTCCATGGTCGATGGCCTGTTCGACGAGTTCGCACGTGTCGATACGCTTGGCGTGCGGACGCGTTGTCTTGACGGGTGCGTCGTTGGCGGCCGGTGCCGGTTCGGGCATATCGAGATAGTCGCGAACATCGGCGCTCGCCATGGCGACCAGGTGCTGCGCCATGCTCTTTCGGATGGCTATGGGCGTCGATCGGTTGCGCATGACCATGCCGTGGAGTCGTATGATCTCCTCGTCAGCAAGCGGACGGGTGAGGAGCCGATAGCCAACGCCGCGCTTATAGTCGATTTCGTATCCGGCGTGACGAAGCGCGGATATCGAGGTATAGATGCTGCGGCGTGCCGCCGAGATGGGCATGCGGGCGGGGTCGTTGGGATGGGCGAGGAGCTCGACCAGCTCGTCGGAAAGCAGCGCCTTGTCCTCGCCGGTGTTCTCGCTCAAGAGCTGCAGGATGCGTACGGCGCGATAGGCTGCCATCGAGGCGGAGCCCCTGGTCGTGGTCTCGTAGTTTTCAACAACGGCTTCGGTCATAGTGCCCACGTCCTTTCCGTTTTGGGTGGCGACGGTATGGAGCCTAGGATGCGTGGCTTTCCCAGGGGTGCAGGGCGCTCTGGGCGGTCAGTAGCCGTCGGCAAACGGCGGGTCGAGTTTTCAACAACCCTGCCTAACTGACCAAAACCTTGCCAAAAGCTTGACGGATGCTGTTGAAAAAGCGCCTCTCGGCAGATGTCGAGAGGCGCTTGTGTGACGAGCGTTGGCGAGTGGCGACGCGAGATGGCGTCCGACGATTAGAAGTCGGCGTTGCCCACGGTGCGCGGGTGCGGCAGGACGTCGCGGATGTTGCCCACGCCGGTCAGATACATGACCAAGCGCTCGAAGCCCAGACCGTAGCCGGCGTGCTTGCAAGAACCGTAGCGGCGCAGGTCAAGGTAGTACTTGTACTGCTCGGGATTCATGCCCAGGTCCTTGATGCGGGCCTCGAGCAGATCCAGGCGCTCCTCGCGCTGGGAGCCGCCGATAATCTCGCCGATACCGGGAACCAGGCAGTCGGCGGCGGCGACGGTCTTGCCGTCCTCGTTCATGCGCATGTAGAACGCCTTGATCTCGGCCGGGTAGTCGGTTACGAAGGTCGGGCGCTTAAAGTGCTCCTCGGTCAGGAAACGCTCGTGCTCGGTTTGCAGGTCGATGCCCCAGCTCACGGGATAGTCAAACTTGTGACCCGCAGCGACTGCCTGCTCCAGGATCTCGACGGCCTCGGTATAGGTGACGCGGGCAAAGTCGGAGTTGGCGACATGGTCCAGGCGCTCGAGCAGACCCTTGTCCACAAACTTGTTGAGCATGTTGAGCTCGTCGGGGCAGGTGGCCATAACGTCCTTAAGGACGTACTTGAGCATAGCCTCGGCGTTATCCATGTAGTCGTTGAGGTCGGCAAATGCCATCTCGGGCTCAATCATCCAAAACTCGGCGGCGTGGCGCGTGGTGTTGGAGTTTTCGGCGCGGAAGGTGGGGCCAAAGGTGTACACGTCGCCAAAGGCCATGGCAAAGTTCTCGGCATTGAGCTGGCCGGACACGGTGAGGCTCGCATGCTTGCCAAAGAAGTCCTGGCTCCAGTCGACCTCGCCGGACTCGGTGAGGGGCGGGTTTTTGGGGTCGAGCGTGGTCACGCGGAACATCTCGCCGGCGCCCTCGCAGTCACTCGTGGTGATGATGGGGGTGTTGACGTAGACAAAGCCCTGCTCCTGGAAGAAGCGGTGGATGGCGGCAGCCGCGACAGAGCGGATACGGAACACGGCGCGGAACAGGTTGGTGCGCGGGCGCAGGTGCTGCTGGGTGCGCAGGAACTCGACGGTGGCACGCTTCTTCTGCAGCGGGTAATCCGGGGCGCTGACGCCCTCGACCTCGATGGAGGTAGCAGAAAGCTCGAAGGGCTGGGGCGCATTGGGGGTCAGCTTAACAGTGCCGCTGCAGATGAGGGCGGCCGAGACGTTTTGATGGGCGATCTCGTCGTAGTTGTCGAGCGCCTCGCGGTTCATGACGACCTGCAGGTCGCGGAAGCAGCTGCCGTCGTTGAGCGTAACGAAGCCAAAGTTCTTCATGTCGCGGACGGACTTGACCCAGCCGGCAACGGTGACGGTCTGGCCACCGAGCGACTCGGCATCGGCATAGAGCTGCGCGATTTTGGTGCGGTTCACGTATCCTCCCATAACGGTTGTACGGATTATTTCCAAACAGTTAACCATTCTAACCCGCGAGTGGGGGCGTAGCAAAACGTCAGGCGTGATGTATGGGCGTGACGTGGGCGCCGCGCAAGCGCCGATTTTGCGGTGCCTAGTGCCCGCAGATGGCTTGGCGTATGAGAGCAGCGTAGGTGTCGATTCCCGCCTGGGTGAGGTGTGTGCCGTCGTCGACAAGGTGTTCGCTGTGGCCCTCCGAGGCACCGTTCCAGTCGATGACGCCGGCGTTGTCGTTTTGGGCGCAGACGTCACGAATCGTCTGGTTATTGCGGTCCTGTAGCTCGAGCGGTACGCGCACGGTCACAAAGTAGATGGGCTTGCCGCCCACGGCATTAATCACGTCCTGCACCTGCTGGGGGTCGCGGATGAGGCCGTTGGTGCCAAGCGCGCAGATGACCACGCTTGGATCGTAGTTGGCACTGTCCTGTGCATAGACATCCTGGAAGGTGTAGAACTGGCGGCTCACCACGCCGTCGATGTACGCGTTGGGAAGCGCCGCCTGAATACCGGACTGTGCGCCCGCAGTGACCGAGTCGCCAATCATGAGCACGTGGGCATCGCAGGTCCCGGTCGCCTCGTCGTAGGTAAAGCTCTTCCAGTCCAAGTTCTTGGGGACCTTTTCGGCGATAGGCCCTTCTTTGGGTTTTTGCTTGGTGGCGTCATCGGATGCGGTGTCGCTGGGCTGGGAATCTTTACCGGATGCGGGCTCGGCGCCCTTGTCGTTGGCTCCGTTGTCCTGGGACGAGGTCGCGTTCTGGACAAGCTCGGGACGGAGCTGCTCGGCGCGGGCGGTGGCGATGCCTGCCCAGTCAAGCGGCGCGAAGGCAAGTGCAGCGACGCATGCGGCGCCAAGCGCGGGGAGCACCATGGCGGGCGCGAGGACGTGTTTTCTTGCCGTGCTGTCCTGTTGGGCCGGCTTGTGGGACCAAGGGCGTTCGACGAGGCGATAGAAAACCTCGGCTACCGCAAGAATCAGTACAAGCTGTAATGCCTGCTCCCACCAGGCGATGCGGGTAGTGCGGGTTGCGGGGTTCATAAGAAGCAGTAGGGGATAGTGCACCAGATAAACCGAGAACGAACGTTGCCCCAACCAGACGAGTGGTTTGGCTGACAGCAGACGGCGCACGATGCACTCCGTATTCTGCACGCAGATGATGAGGAGTCCGGTGACGAAGGCAAACAGCAAAAAGCCGCCTCGGTAGAGCCAGGCGCTCTCTCCGGTCAGCATGAGTGCGCCGGCTATAACGGCAACGAGCCACGCGATAGAAATCGCGTTGACCTTTGAGATGCCCTTGTTGGCTCCGGGGGTATGGATGTCACCGCTCAGCATCTCGCGCAGGCGCGGCGCTGCGATGGCGGCTAAGGCTCCGCATAGAAGCTCGGCGGCGCGGGCGTCGGTTCCGTAGTAGACGCGCGATGTGTCGGCGGTGGGATTAAACATGAGGACCATGGCTGCCGTCGATGCAAGCGCGAATGCGATCGTGATGTCGATGGCGGTGTTGCGCGACCTGGTTTTGCTGCACAGCGCCATAAGGATGACCGGCCACACCAGATAGAACTGCATAGTGACGCCGCAGAACCACAGGTGCGTGAGCGGCGAGGGGAGCCCCGCGGCGGCGAAATACGAGACGTTGCGGAAGATGTAGAACCAGTTGCTCAAAAAGAGTGCCGATGGCAGGGCGTCCTGCTGCACCTTAGGGAGTAGGCTCGGGGCCGCGATGTAGGTGGCGACGGCGGTAAGCGCGATGGTCACGACGATCGGCGGCATCATGCGCGCAATGCGGCGGCAGATATAGCGCGGGTACGAGAATCCGTCGCGTGCCGTGGCCCGCATAATGCTCTTGGTGGCGAGATAGCCACTCAGCGTAAAGAAGAGTGTAACGCCCAAAAAACCGCCGGTCAGGCGACTGGG
>CABUSL010000030.1 GCA_902494295.1 uncultured Collinsella sp. | reverse complement strand
TTTGTCCACGGGCCCTGGATGGCAGTGTGATTTTATGCCCTCGGGGTTCGAATCCCGGCGTATGGGTAGCAAAAAGCCCGCTACCGAATTGGTAACGGGCTTCACATCTCAAATGGTGCCCCCAGCGGGATTCGAACCCGCGATATCCACCTTGAAAGGGTGGCGTCCTTGGCCGCTAGACGATGGGGACAGCGGGAAAGAGTATAGCAGACTTTTTTGCCGGCGCGTATATCGTTGGCAAACTGGAAAACCACCACATAGGAGCTGGCTCTCTATCCCGATCTTCAAACATCTCAACCTGTAACATCTGGGCTGATAAATCGGCTCTATGTGTTACAGATCGAGACAAAAGGCAGGCGTCGGGACGAACATCTCATTCTGTAACAGTAAGACGACTTTTAACGGTCTAGATGTTACAGATTGAGACAAACCGCTGGGACGGGTCAAAACCACCACAAAGGTGCCTGTCCCCTTTGTGGTGGTTGGGGCGTTAGGGGAGGAGCTTCATGGCGGCGTCGTGGGCGGCGTGCTCGTAGGTGTCGTCGAGGGGCTTGAGCGGCAGCAGGGCGGCGGCCTGTGCGTCGCCGCGGCGCTCGAGGGCGTGCGCGATCAGCCAGTCGGCGAGTTCGGGGTTCTTGGGCAGCGCCGGTCCGTGCAGGTACGTGCCGATGACGCCCTTGTAGATCAAACCCTCAAAGCCATCGTCGCCGTTGTTGCCGGTGCCCGTGACGACGGACGTTCCGAGCGGCGTGGCCTCTGCATCGAGCAGGGTGCGGCCGCCGTGGTTCTCGAATCCCACAAAGGGCTCGGGTGCCAGGTTGGTCTTGACGGCGACGTTGCCGATCAGGCGGTCGGAGCCGCGCACAGTCTCGGCGGCAATGACGCCCAGACCCTCAATGCGATCGTCGCCCATGTAGTACGAACGGCCGAGCAGCTGATAGCTGCCACAGATGGCAAGCAGTGTGCCGCCATTCTCAACATAGGCCGCAACCTTGTCTTTTTGCGCGAGCAATTCATGTGCTACAGCCAACTGGTCGCGGTCGGAGCCACCGCCCATCATAACGATGTCGGCGTCGGTGAGATCGAGTGACTCGCCCATACGGACCTCGTCCACGCGCACGGGGATGCCACGCCAGGCGCAGCGGCGCTCGAGGGCAATGACGTTGCCGCCGTCGCCATAGAGGTTGAGGGCATCGGGATACAGGTAGACGATGCGTAGCGGGCGCGAAAGCTCGACCGGCGCAATGTCGGTGGGGACAGCGCTGCCATCGGCGCGCGTTACGGCGTGGGAGGCGACCGAGCTCGCATCGGTGCCCTTAAGCTCGTCGAGCTCCTTGACCAGCGGCGGGAAGGCCGTGTAGTTGGCGACGGCGTAGAACGTATCGCCAGCCTCCTCGTCTGCCACGGCGCCGATCGCCTGCTCGATATTCGAGATGATGGCGGCGTCGATGCCGGCGTACTTCAGGCGTACCTGCATATCGTGCGCGCGCGTACCCCCGACAAAGGCGACAAGCCCTGGGGTATCGGCGATGCGCTCGAAGTCGACGTCGTAGATCCACGAGACATCGTGGCCGTCGGCGTCGTTGTCGTTCAGGAAGAAGGCGCAGAGCCTGCCGCCTGCCGTTTTAATGGACTGAATCTGGCGATCGAAGCCCACGGGGTTTTTGGCCAGGTTTGCCTCGACGGTTCGGCCGGCGATATCCCAACGGCCCATGCGTCCGCCGGCGGGGACGTAGGCATCGAGCGTGGGCTGCAGATGCGCCGCGTCCACGCCCAACTCGCGCGCCGCAAAGAAGGCGGCGGCAACGTTATAGACCATGTACAGGCCGTTGTAGCGCGTGGCGATGTGCGTTGCGGGTGCGTCGGCGTCGGGTCCAAAGTTCAGGTCAAAGCCGTAGCCGTCGCAGGTGAGCTCAATGTCCGTTACGCGACGGAGCAGCGCGGGGCGACCCCAACCGCACGAAGGACAATGATAGGCTCCGAGCTGGCCGTACTGCACATAGTCGTACTCCAACGGCGCGTTGCACTGCGAGCAAAAACGCGAGTCGCTAATGCGATCGGACTCGGTGCCTGTGGCACCGTCGATGCCAAAGGCAATGCTCATATTAGGGACGCGTGCGGCGATCGAGGCGCACAGCGGATCGTCGGCGTTATAGATGAGCGTCGTTGCCGGCGAAAGCTCCAGCGCATGGGCGATGACGTCCTGGGTGTGGTCGATCTCGCCGTAGCGGTCCAGCTGGTCGCGGAACAGGTTGAGCAGCACAAAGTAGGTCGGCTTGAGCTTGGGCAGGACGCGCACCGTGTAGAGCTCGTCGCACTCAAAGACACCCACGCGCTTGCCGCTGCCGGCACGCTTAAGATCGCTGCGGCTCTCGAGCAGGGCACCAACTACGCCCGGCTCCATGTTGTTTCCGGCACGGTTGCATACCACGGTGGCGCCGCTGGCGGCAACGGCGTCGGCGATGAGGTTGGAGGTGGTGGTCTTGCCGTTGGTGCCGGTGATTACCACGCTGCGGTCGACAAGACCCGCGAGGTCGCGTAGCAGCTCGGGGTCGATCTTCATGGCGATGTGGCCGGGGAGTACGCCGCCCTGGCGCTTAAGGACGGAGCGCAGCCCCCAGCGGGCGATATCGCTCGAGGTGCAGGCGAGAGATGAGCGGAAGTTCATGAAGTCGTTCCTAACGTAAATGACATGGTCGTGGCGATTGTGCCGTTAAAAGCCGTAACGGCGCGCAAATTCCTGGGCAAGCTGCGATACGTCTTCGCAAGCGTTGGCCCAGGGGGCAAAGTCGGGAGTATCCGAGATGATGCCGTCGGCCTCCCAAACTGCCTGATGCGAAAGGTCCCAGGGGTCGTGCGGTTCGGGCCGGCAGGGGAGGTACGGCGTCTGATACATGGGGTTCAGCAAAAAGAACGCGCCGCCCTCGCAGCGGTTGGCAAACTCGCGCAGTGCGCGTGTCGCCGGGCGCATCTTGTTCGTTTTGAACAGCAGAATCGTGCGGGCGAGTAGGTACCAGGGGGAGTTCTCGAGGGCATCGGCCCCCATCTGCTCCTCGAGCTGGTGGGCCAGGGCAAAAAAGCCGTCCTCGTCTTCCAGACGAGCGAGGGCGAGTAGCACGGTGCCTGCAGCTCGGGTGGGATAGCCTTCCGCCTTAAGAACGCGGCGAGAATAGTTGGCGGCAGCACGGTAGCGAGCGCTCGCCATGCACAGCTGCGAGATAGCCTCGAGCGTGTGGAGCCACCCGATAAACGCCGGCTCGCTTACGGTGAGATCGGCCGTCGTCACGCCGTCTGCCAGCACCTTGTTGGCCCAGTAGTGTGGGGCTTCCATATCGAACCCGGGCACGCTTTGCTGCAGGTAATCGGCCGCGGTCGCTTCGAGCTTCAGCAGGTCGCCCAGGCAGGCATCAACGGGCGTGTCCGCCAAAATGATGGCGAGCAACTGGGCATCGAGGACATGCGCATCGACGCGAACAATCTTGAGCAGCTCATCGCGCATGTCGTCGAACAAGCGGTTGCGCGTCTGCTCAAACTCCTCGTCGCTGCCCATGTCCTCGATGCGGCGAAGCTCGTCGAGTAGGTGACGATGAACGCCGGCATAGGACAGCAGCGCCTGGGCATGCTCGGTCTGCGCATACTTATGAGGGTTGACGCTCACGTCGTTATGGACAAGCTCGCGTGCTGCATCGGTGAGTTCGGGGTGCGACGCAAGGTAGGCGCGCTCCAGGAAGGCGGGGAGGTAGACGCTTGGATCCACTAGAGGTCTCCTCCCTTAAACGGCAGGCCCTGCTCGGCCGCCCGCAGGATGCGCTCGTCGATCTGGGAACGCACGATATCGTTGGTGGCGACCCAGGCGGCAAAGCTGGCGTTGTCGGGGGCGCCCAGGCCCTCCTGCAGTACCGGCGTCGCCTCGGACAGCGCGAGGACAAGCTCGTCGGTGGAGCCCGCACCCACGTTGACGCGGGCATAGACGCCATCGGGAAACTCGGTTTGGAAGTAGAGCGCCTCGGCTGCGTGTGGACACGAGCGCGCAAGGATGCGCAAGTATTGCTCGGCGCCCTCGTAGTCCAGCTCGCGCCAGGCTGCGCTCATCAGTGCGATGAGCGTCCACGGGTCCAAGTCGCGCTCCGCATCCTTGGGACGACGGCGCAGCGGCGTGTTGGCGAGATAGGGGACGGAGTGGGCAGAGCGAAAGCGCTTGAGCTCCTCGGCGGGGTATTCGAGCTTTGCCATGGCGAGCATCGCGGTGTGGCGGACACCAGCGGGGTCGTTGGGCGCAAAGTCGAGGCTGCGGTTTGCGGCTTCGAGCGACATGCGATAGCGGCCGCTAATGAGCGCGCGTGACGCAAGGGCGGCAAGCCAGCGCAGATAGGGGCGGCGCATAAGGTCGCCAGCGGCCTCGCGCTCGTAGGGGTCCTGCGCCGAGGCGATTTTGAGCGCCAGGTCATGCTCCACCTCGTCGCACTTGGACACCAGATACTGCACGTATTCCTCGTTGGATTCGGCGGTGAGCGCCGTCAGCATGCGCTGGGCATCCCAGTTGGCCGGGTCGAGTGCGGCTGCCTCGCGGAGCATGTTCTCGGCTGCGGCTTCTTCTTGCTCTGCCTGGGTATCGTCGGGGATAAAGGGAATGCGGTAGTCGACAGCCTCGACCACCTTGGCAATCAGATGCCCGGCGCGGTCGCGGTCGTGCACGATGAGCGGTGCGGGGTTGCGGGTGAATTGTTCCATCAGACGCTCTACGGCGGCAGCGTCGGTGAGCGGGATATTGTCGCGGCGCAAGGCCTCAAGAACGAGGCGATGGCAATCCTCTTGAATGGGATCGAATGCCATGGGGCCTCCTTTGCTGCGGTTAGGGTTCAAATGTTTCTATATAAGGTTCTAGTTTACCCGCATGTGGCACACCGGGGGTGCCGCACTTGGACTTGCACCTTTGCACCACGAAGACGGATGTCGCACAAATGTCGGCACCTTGGACGACCGAGTGGTATTACGGTGCCGCAAACGGTCGATTTTTGGCGGCGAACGGTGCATATTTTGGAGGGGCACCGTCCTGTCCGGGATATGTGGTCAACCTTGATAAAACGTTTGCCCAGCTTGGGAGTATGAATGCCGCACAAGGGTCTTCAGGGATAGAAAAAACGTTTCATCATTGGCGGCTTTAGGTGAATAACTGACCAACCAGAACGGTAAAATAGTGTTTGTCTGAGCGTTGAGACGTTTAGACATCGCGCATTGTCATCGCCGGCAACGCGCAAACCGGTCCTAACGGAGCCAATTGGGTGCTCCGTTATATACGCAAGTCTAAGAGGGGCTTGTTTAGGAGGCACAGTATGGGACGTTTTACCAATCCTCGCGATCTGTACTTTGGTGAGGGCGCTCGCCACGAGGTGAAGAACCTCAAGGGTAAGAAGGCCATCATCGTTTCTGGCGGCAGCTCTATGCGCCGCGGCGGGTTCCTGCAGGACGTTGAGGCCGACCTCAAAGAGGCCGGCATGGAGGTCAAGCTGTTCGAGGGCGTCGAGTCCGACCCGTCCATCGAGACGGTCATGAAGGGCGCTGAGGCCATGCGCGAGTTCGAGCCCGACTGGATTATCGCCATCGGTGGCGGCTCGCCCATCGATGCCGCTAAGGCCATGTGGGTCTTCTACGAGTATCCCGAGGAGTCCTTCGACAACATCATCCAGCCGTTCAGCTTCCCTGAGCTGCGTCAGAAGGCTCATTTCTGCGCCATCTCCTCTACCTCCGGTACCGCTACCGAGGTCACTGCCTTCTCCGTCATCACCGACTACGCCAAGGGCATCAAGTACCCGCTGGCCGACTTCAACATCACCCCTGATGTCGCCATCGTCGACCCCGAGCTCACCTACACCATGCCCGCCAAGCTGTGCGCTCACACCGGCATGGATGCTCTGACCCACTGCATGGAGGCCTACGTTTCCACCTGCGCCTCTATGTTCACCGACGCCAACGCTCTGCACGGCATCCGCGAGATCGTCGAGTGGCTGCCCAAGTCCTATGCTGGCGACCATGAGGCTCGTCAGCACATGCACGAGGCTCAGTGCATCGCCGGTATCGCCTTCTCCTCGGGCCTGCTCGGCATCGTTCACTCCATGGCTCACAAGACCGGTGCTGCCTTCGAGAACGGCCACATCATCCACGGTGCCGCTAACGCCATGTACCTGGGCAAGGTCATCCAGTGGAACTCCAAGGATCCCCGTGCTGCCGAGCGTTACGCTTACGTGGCCAAGGAGATCCTGCACCTTCCCGGCGAGACCAACGAGGAGCTCATCGCTGCGCTCGTCCAGAAGATCCGCGACCTCAACGACCAGCTCAACATTCCGCAGTCCATCAAGGATTACGCGAATGGTGGCGTGAAGGTCGACGCCGAGAACCCGCAGATGGTTTCCGAGGAGGAGTTCCTCGCCAAGCTGCCCGAGATCGCCGCGAACGCCGAGCAGGACGCCTGCACGCCCGAGAACCCGCGTGAGACCAAGGCTGCCGACTTCGAGAAGATCCTCAAGGCCTGCTACTACGACACCGACATCGATTTCTAATCGACTCTTGTTATCGTAACGAGGGGCTCCGCACGTATCTGTACGGAGCCCCTTTCTTTTTTAGAGAATGGGATAGTTATGGCTGCAATTTTCAATAGCCCCAGCAAGTACATCCAGGGTCCGGACGAGCTCGCCAAGCTCGGCTCCTATGTCGAGCCGCTCGGCGCTAAGGCCCTCGTCATCGTGACACCTTCGGGCAAGAAGCGCGTCGGTGCCAAGATCGAGGGCGGCTTTGCCGAGGCTAAGGCCGAGCTGCTGTTTGAGGACTTTAACGGCGAGTGCTCCAAGGGCGAGGTCGATCGCCTGGTTGCGCTCGCTCGCGACGACGGTTGCGATATCGTCGTCGGCGTCGGTGGCGGCAAGATCCTCGACACCGCCAAGGCCGTCGCCTACTACCTAGAGTCCCCGGTTATCATTTGCCCCACCATTGCTTCGACCGATGCCCCGTGTTCGGCGCTTTCGGTGCTTTATACCGATGACGGCCAGTTCGATAAATATCTCTTCCTTAAGGCAAACCCCAACATTGTCCTGATGGATACGACGGTTATCGCGGCGAGCCCGGTGCGCCTGACGGTTTCCGGTATGGGCGATGCGCTCGCAACCTACTTCGAGGCCCAGGCGACGCACGATGCCGACGGTGGCACTTGTGCCGGCGGCAAGGGCGGCATGGCCGGCCTGGCGCTCGCCAAGCTCTGCTACGAGACGCTTATGGCCGATGGCGTCAAGGCCAAGGTTGCGCTGGAGAAGGGTGCGCTCACGCCTGCCGTCGAGCATATCATCGAGGCCAATACGCTGCTTTCGGGCATTGGCTTTGAGAGCTCGGGCCTTGCTGCTGCTCATGCCATCCACAATGGCCTGACGATGCTGCCCGAGTGCCACGGCATGTATCACGGCGAGAAGGTCGCCTTTGGCACTATCGTCCAGCTGGTACTTGAGGATGCCCCGACCGAGAAGCTCGAGGAAGTCTTGGGCTTCTGCATTGAGCTTGGCCTGCCGGTCACGATGAAGGAACTTGGCGTTGCCGAGCTTACGCGCGAGCAAGCCATGATTGTTGCCGAGGCCGCCTGCGCGCCCGATGACACCATGTGCAACATGCCGTTTGAGGTGACGCCCGAGATGGTCGCAAACGCCATCCTGGGTGCCGACGCTCTGGGCCACTACTATCTCATGGATGAGTAAATCAAGCTAAGGAAGGGGCAAAGCCAACAGATGGCTTTGCCCCTTTTTGCTATGGTGCAAAGGGGCAAGGTTACTTTGCACCAATCGTTGTTTGATGAAGGGCGGATTCTCGTATGGCGCTTCCTATGGTTTACGGCGGTCCCGGCCGGTATGTTCAGGGGCCGGGCGAACTGTCGCGTCAAGGCAGGTATTTGTCATGGTTGGGCTGCGCTGCCTATGTCTTGTTTGACCAAGGCACCGAGGATCGGCTGTGCAGGCAGATCGTCGATGGATTTCTGGACGACGATCTGAGTGAGCCATTCTTTAAGATTTATGACGGTCCGTGTACGGAAGATGCCGTTGTCGAAATGGCCAAGGAAGCCCGGGCCGAGTATTGCGACATGGTGGCGGGCATTGGCGGCGGCAAGATGCTCGATATCGCAAAGGCCGTTGCGTTTTATGCCGAGTAGCCGTTGTGCGTATGCCCCACGGCGGCTTCGATGGACGGTCCGTGCAGCGAGATTTCCGATGCCGATTTGCAGGGTGTTGCAAATGCGGTCTTTAGAAACGAGCGCAATATGGCCAACGAGCAGGCCAAGGTGACCAAACAAAAACTCGTGCAGCTCATGTGCGAGGCATAGCTTGGCACTTGATTGACCTTGTGCAATCGAGGCGGCGATAGGCCATGGGCTATTTGCCGCAAAGATGCTCCGCGTGTAATTTGCCCGAGGCGTGGGCCGATAGCGTATCATTATCTCTTGCTTATTTGCACTGCTCAGGGAGGGGCCGCGCATGGCGCAGGAACACGATCTGTTTGATGACATTATCGAGATCAGCAAGGGTTTCGACTTTCTTAAAAACCCGCTTGGCGGCGTGACCGATGCACTCGATCCGTCGGCGCCGCAGTGGAATCCTGCTGACTACAAGGAGCGTCCGCGCGGCAACACCATTCCGTGCCTGACCTGCAAAAACGAAAAGAGCGGCTGCACCGCGTGCATGGACGTGTGCCCGGTCAACGCTATCGAGGTCGAGGAAGACGCCATCGAGATCCTCGACTCCTGCCGCAAGTGCGGTCTGTGCGCCGCTGCCTGCCCGACCGAGGCGATCATCTCGCCGCGCTTGGCGCCCAAAAACCTGTATGACGATATCGTCTCTGCTGCTACGAGCCACGAGACCGCCTACGTCACCTGCACGCGCGCCCTCAAGCGCATGCCGCGTGAGAACGAGGTCGTCGTTGCCTGCGTGGGCGATATTACGGCCGAGACCTGGTTCTCGGTACTGGCCGACTATCCCAACGTGAGTGTGTACCTGCCGTTGGGCGTGTGCGATAAATGCCGCAACACCGGCGGTGAGGACATTCTGGGCGAGGCGATTGCGAAGGCCGAAGAGTGGTCTGGCACGGGTATGGGCCTGGAGGTCGACCCTAAGAGCCTCAAATGCCATAAGCGCCGCGAGTACGAGCGCAAGGAGTACATGGAAAAGATTGCCCGCACCACGGGCCTGACGGTGACCAAGCTCAACCCGGCGACGGCGGCGCTGGCCTCGGTGACGCAAAAGCTCAAGGCCCATCGCCATCAGATTACCCAGCTGGAGCGCACGCTCAACACCATGTGCGGCACCACGACGACCAGGCGTCGTCGTTCGCTTACGCACGGGCGCCAACTGGTGCTCTCGACGTTGCAAAACCACCCCGAGCTTGCCCAGAACATGCAGGTGAGCACGCCGGAGTGCGATTTTGACAAGTGCACGTCGTGCGGCGAGTGCGTCAACGTGTGCCCCACGTTCGCCTGTGATCTGGTGGGAAGCGGCCGCTTTGCGTTGGAGTCCACGTATTGTTTAGGCTGCGGCGCCTGTGTCAAGGTTTGTCCCGAGCATGCGCTCAAGCTTGTTGAGCACGACGCGTCCAATCTGGTCGTCGTCGATCCCGAAGCCGAGGAAAAGGCCGCCCAGAAGGCGAAGGCTCACGAAGAAGCTGAGAAGGTCAAGGCCGAGGCAAAGGCCAAGCTCGACAAGATGCTCGATCAGGTGGAGAAGCTTGCGGACTAGCTAAAAGAGCGTAAATGATGGCCGGTGGGACAGGTACTGCCCCACCGGCCAAAAAAGTTGCGGTGGAATAGTTCCTGTTTTGCCCTTAAGCTGGCAATTCTAGGAACTATCCCACCGCAACTAATAAATGGTTAGTTCATGCTGCTTTGGTGGCCGGTTCGACCGGTACCGTTGCGTGTCACGGTTTCATGGAGCAAAAAGAACCCGGGAACCTGTTTGGTCTCGGTGTATTCCATAAGGATACCGTCGGCGTTGTAGGTCTGTCCGCGTATAACGGCGAGTGCGTTAAAGTCGTCGAGATCGAGCACGCGCGTATCCTCGGGCGTGGGATGCTCGATCGTTACATCGCGTTTGCCCGTGACAATCTTAATGCCAAGGTCTTCTTCGAGGTAACGATAGATCGAGTCGTTGACAATCTCGGGTGTCAGCCCCGGTACCTGTGAGCTTAGGTAATAGGAGTCGTCGGAGCACACGGCGTGTCCGTCTGCATAACGGATGCGTTTGGCGCGTGTGAGCTCGCAGCCTTCGGGAAACCCGGTAATCCCGGAGAGTGCCTTGCTACAGACGAGGAGCTCAAAAACGGTGGTGACAGTCTTGAGCTCAAAGCCTCGGCTGGCCGCGATTTCCTTAAAGGTCTCGAGTCCGCCGCCACCACGACTCTTCTCGTCACTGATGTTGCGAATGACGCGCATGCCTTTGCCTTGCTGGGGGAGCACGTAACCATCTGCCGCAAGCATCGAGATGGCGCGACGGACCGTCATGCGCGAACAGTCAAACAGCTGCGTGAGCTCAGTCTCCGAAGGCAGATAACTCTGATAGGCGTATGTGCCGTCGTCAATCGACTGCTTCACGTTGTCATAAATAGTTTGGAAGATGGCTCGCGCCACGACGGTCTCCTAGAGCTGAGTGCGCGAGCGGTGGATGGGGACCGCTCGCGCAGGTGTCGATCGATTTACTTGCTGGGGTCGATTATATATTTACCCATGGCACGCAGAGCTGGGTCTGACAGGATGGCGCCGAGTTCGTCGAGGGAAGCCACCTTGGCGACCATCGAGGATACGTCGAGCCTGCCAGAGTCGATGAGCTCGAGCGCGCGACGCTGCGTATAAGGGTTGATGTAGGACGAAGTAAGCACAAGCTCCTTCTGGAAGACCTCGAAGGGCTTGACGGTGATCGTCTCATCGGGCTTGGTGAGGCCGAACATCATGACCGTAGCCTTGTGGCCGGCGATCTGGATGGCCTGCTCGATGGTGACGGGCTTGCCAACACACTCGATAACGACATCGACGTTGCCGACGCCCTCCTGCTTCAGGCGGGCCGGGACGTCTTCGTGGATGGAATCAATTGCCAGGTCGGCGCCGAGTTTGAGCGCAACCTCGCGCTTGCCTTCGACGGGCTCGAGCAAGACAACCTTGGTGGCGCCGGCGTTTTTAGCAAGCTGCATCATGAGCAGACCGATCATGCCACCGCCGATAACGACAACTGTGCTGCCGGGCTTGATGTTGCACATATCGATGCCGTGCAGGCAGCAGGCGACGGGCTCGGTCATGGCGCCCTGCTCGAAGCTGGTGTGATCGCCCAACTTGTAGACTTGCTGCATATCGACGGAGCAGTACTCGGCAAAGCCGCCGTTAACGGTGGTGCCGTAACCGGTCATATGCTCGCAGTAGTGGTTGATTCCGTCGCGGCAGGGTTCGCAGCAGCCGCAGGGATGGTTTGGGTCGATGCACACGCGATCGCCCGGTTTAAAGCCGGTGACATCGCTGCCCACGGCCTCGACAACGCCCGCAAACTCATGACCAAGGATCGTGGGCGGGGTAACGTCGGCTGCACCCTTGTCGCCTTCATAGATATGAACGTCGGTACCGCAGACGCCGCAAGCTTTGACGTTGATCAGAACGTCACGCTTGCCCACGGTCGGTTTTGTCGAATCCTCGACCCTGAGATCGTGCTTTCCATAGAAGACCGCGCTTTTCATGGTGACTCCTTAACGTGGCGGTGGATGTTGTAATGAAGTATAGGTATGTCTATAGATATAGACAAGCACATCTAGACAAGTAGAAAAGAAATTTATAATGCAGCCATCAGCTATGTCAGATTTAACAGGCGAAATACTGGACATATACCGTTTACGGCCAATAATCAACCGTTTATCGACCGTAGTATTTATGCTAACTTGTCTAGATAAGTGATATGATAAAAATAGAAGCGCAAGAAGTCAGGGAAGCGGGCCCACCCGTCCTATTGCACGAGGTACACGCAAACGGCGCGTCTGCGGTCTCGAGTGAAGCCAAAACCGCAGTCGCTCCGAATGAAGAGAGGGGGATTCCCCGTCATGATGCAAAAGATACAACGTTTCGGCGGTGCAATGTACACGCCTGCAATTCTTTTCGCATTTTCCGGAATCGTCGTCGGCCTGGGTACGTTGTTTACCACCGAGGCGATCTTTGGCGAGATGGCCACTGCGGGCCATCTTTGGTTTGATTGCTGGAATGTGCTGCTCCAGGGTGGTTGGACGCTCTTTAACCAGATGCCGTTGCTGTTTTGCGTAGCGTTGCCAATCTCGCTCGCGAACAAGCAGAACGCTCGCTGCTGCATGGAGGCTTTGGCCATCTACCTTACCTTCAACTACTTTGTAAGCACAATCTTGGGGCAGTGGGGCCCTGTCTTTGGTGTCGACTATTCTGTCGAGGCGGGCAGCGGTACTGGTCTTGCCACTATCGCAAGCATCAAAACGCTTGACATGGGCATCATGGGCGCGCTCATTATCTCTGGTATCGCCACGATGCTGCATAACAAGTTCTTCGACACCGAGCTCCCCGAGTGGTTGGGCGTGTTCTCGGGTTCCGTGTTCATCTATATGATCGGTTTCTTCGTTATGGTTCCGGTCGCTCTTATCGCCTGCCTGGTGTGGCCGCATGTTCAGGCTGCTATCTCCGCCTTCCAGGGATTCATCCTTTCCGCCGGTACGTTTGGCGTGGGTGTCTTTGCTTTCTTCGAGCGCGTGCTGATCCCTACAGGCCTGCACCACTTTATCTATACGCCGTTCTATTACGACAACGCGGCGGTCAACGGCGGCATCTTTGCTGCTTGGGCCAACATCCTGCCCCAACTGGCTGCCGATCCGAGCATTGCTCTTAAGGATGCCGCACCCTGGGCTGCCTATACCTGCCCTGGTTGGACTAAGGTCTTCGGCTCGCTTGGCGTCGCCATTGCGTTTTATATGACCGCCAAACCCGAGCGCAAGCAGCGCGTCAAGGCTCTGCTGATCCCGGTCACCCTTACCGCTATGCTTTGCGGTATCACCGAGCCGCTTGACTTCACCTTCCTGTTCATCGCACCCGGCCTGTTCGTCGTCCACTGCGTGCTCGGAGCGCTTGGCTGCATGGCTCAAAACCTCCTTGGCGTCGTGGGCATCTTCGACGGCGGCATCATCTCGATGCTCTCGTGGGACTGGCTGCCCCTTTGGGCCGCACACGGTCTGCAGTACGCCATCTCCATCCTTGTCGGTCTGTGCTTTACCGCCCTTTGGGTCGTGGTCTTCCGTTTCCTGATCGTCAAGTTCGACTTTAAGACCCCCGGTCGCGAGGATGACGATGTTGAGGTCGAGCTCAAGTCCAAGGCCGACTACAAGCAAAAGCAGGGCGGTGCTGCTGCTGGCAAATCGGTCGCCCAGAGTAAAGATGATGAGCGCTTGGTGCTTGCCGAGAACATCCTCGATCTGCTCGGTGGCACGGATAACATCATCGATGTAACGAACTGCGCTGCCCGTCTGCGCGTTAACGTCAAGGACAAGAGCGTCGTTGCACCCGAGGCTTCCTTCAAGGCGATTGGTACGCATGGCTTGGTGGTCCAAGGTCAGTCAATCCAGGTCATCGTCGGCCTTAGCGTCCCGCAGGTTCGCGAGAAGTTCGAGAGTCTTCTGAAGTTCGAGACTCTTCTGTAAACCATCGTCCATCGAAACAATCGGCCTTGCAGAGCCGGTATGCACCGCAAGGCCGATTCTAGAGATAAAAAACTCCACTTCTAGGTAACAATTCCAAACCGTGCAGGCCGCGTACGGGGATGGATTGAGCAAGCGGCCAGAATGAGGAGGACATCATGTCCAAGAAAAACTATGCCGTGACCATTGCCGGCGGTGGCTCTACCTTCACCCCGGGCATCGCTCTGATGCTGCTTGAGGAGCGCGACCGCTTTCCGGTCAACAAGGTGACCTTCTACGATAACAACGCCGAGCGCCAGGAGACCGTGGCCAAGGCCTGCGAGATCTACTTCCACGAGAACGCCCCCGAGGTTGAGTTTAGCTACACCACCGACCCCGAGACCGCATTCACCGGGACCGATTTCGTCCTTGCTCACATCCGCGTCGGCCTGTACGCCATGCGTGAGCTCGACGAGAAGATTCCTCTCAAGTACGGCTGCGTTGGCCAAGAGACCTGCGGTGCCGGCGGTATCGCCTACGGCATGCGCTCCATCGGTGGTGTCATCGAGATCCTCGACTACATGGAGAAGTACAGCCCCAACGCCTGGATGCTCAACTACTCCAACCCCGCGGCCATCGTCGCCGAGGCCTGCCGCGTGCTGCGCCCCAACAGCCGCATCATCAACATCTGCGACATGCCGATCGACCTTATGGATAAGATGAGCCGTATGTGCGGCATCAAGGATCGTCGCGAGCTGCAGTATAGCTACTACGGCCTCAACCACTTTGGTTGGTGGAGCAAGATCTACGACAAGGACGGCAACGACCTCATGCCGCAGATTAAGGAGCACATGGCTAAGAACGGCTACCTGGACGGCATCGAGCACGAGGCCGGTAAGGAGCAGCATGTCGAGGAGAGCTGGATTCACACCTTCGGCAAGGCCAAGGATGTCTATGCTGTCGATCCCGAGACGATTCCCAATACCTACCTCAAGTATTACCTGTACCCGGACTATGTCGTCGAGACGTCTGACCCCAACTACACTCGCGCCAATGAGGTTATGGACGGCCGCGAGAAGAAGGTCTTTGGCGCTTGCCGCGACATCATCGCCAAGGGTACGGCTAAAGACGGCGGCTTTGAGCCAGATGTACATGCCAACTACATCGTCGACCTTGCCTGCGCACTGGCCGAGAACACGCTCGAGCGCTTCCTGCTGATCGTCCCCAACGATGGCGCTGTGCCCAACTTCGACCCGACGGCCATGGTCGAGGTGCCTTGCATCGTCGGTTCCAACGGCTTTGAGAAGATCTGCCAGGGCCCGATTCCGCAGTTCCAGAAGGGCCTGATGGAGCAGCAGGTTTCCGTCGAGAAGCTCGTTGTCCAGGCTTGGGTCGAGGGCAGCTACCAGAAGCTCTGGCAGGCGCTCACGCTCTCCAAGACCATTCCTTCGGCAAGCGTTGCCAAGCAGATCCTGGACGAGCTCATCGAGGCCAACAAGGATTTCTGGCCCGAGCTTAAGTAAGGATTACTGTCTCGAACCCTCACGCATCTCTGCTTCATTTGCGCCGTCGTGGTGTCCGGATTCGCCCGGATGCTGCGGCGGCGCTATACTTATGCAGTTTGAAGTACCTGTACCAAAAGGAGCTGTCGTGTCCCTTTCCATCGGTATCGTGGGCCTGCCCAACGTGGGCAAGTCGACGCTGTTCACCGCGCTTACCAAAAAGACCGGCCTTGCCGCCAACTACCCGTTTGCCACGATCGACCCCAATGTGGGCATCGTCGATGTGCCCGATAGCCGCCTGCAAAAGCTCGCCGACATCGTCAACCCCGGCCGCATTGTGCCGGCTACGGTCGAGTTCGTCGATATCGCTGGCCTGGTGAAGGGTGCCAACGAGGGCGAGGGCCTGGGCAACCAGTTCTTGGCAAACATCCGCGAGACCGACGCCATCTGCGAGGTCGTGCGCTACTTTAAGGACCCCAACGTCATGCGTGAGGTGGGCCGCACGGGCGAGTTCGTCGACCCCGCCGGTGATGCCGACACCATCATGACCGAGCTCATTCTGGCCGATATGGGCACGCTCGAGAAGCAGCTGCCCAAGCTCGAGAAGGAGGCCAAGCGCGACAAGGAGCTCATGCCCAAGTTCGAGGTGGCCAAGCGCCTGCTTGCCTGGCTCAACGAAGGCAAGCGCGCCGCGTCCATGGAGATGACCGACGAGGAGCGTGCCGCCGCCAAGGGTCTGTTCCTGCTCACTATGAAGCCCATCTTGTATGTGGCCAACGTGGACGAGGATATGCTCAACGACGATCTGGCGCCCATCGATGGCGTCAAGCCGCTGCCTATCTGCGCCAAGATCGAGGCCGAGCTTTCCGAGCTCGACCCCGAGGACGCCGCCGACTACCTGGAGAGCCTGGGCCTGGAGCAGCCCGGTCTGGACGTGCTCGCGCAGGCAGCTTACAAGCTGCTCGGCCTGCAGTCGTTCTTTACGGCTGGCGAGATGGAGGTCAAGGCCTGGACGGTTCGTCAGGGCGCGACCGCGCCGCAGGCTGCCGGTGTCATCCATACCGACTTTGAGCGCGGCTTTATTAAGGCCGAGGTCATTGGCTACGACGACTACATCGAGCTCGGCGGCGAGCAGGGCGCCAAGGCCGCCGGCAAGCTGCGTATTGAGGGCAAGGACTATGTCATGGCCGATGGTGACGTCGTGCACTTCCGCTTTAACGTGTAAGGACGACGTGCATGTTTAAATATGGCAAAAAAGCTGGCTACATGGGTATTGCGCTGCTCGTGCTTGCGGTGATTCCGCTGGTGGTTGCAGCGTGTGTTATCCCCAACATTGGTCCCGAGGTGGCAACGAAGTTTAACGCGGCCGGTGAGGTGACGCGCTGGGGCAAGAGCTACGAGCTGCTGGCGCTGCCGGTGCTCAACCTGCTGCTGAGCGTGGCGACGTACTTTACGGCAGGACGCCAGGCTAAAAACAATGATGATTCCGCCGCCATGGCGCGCATCGTGTGCGAGCGCTACCTGCGCAACGGTTGCATCACGGGTGTGTTTCTCAACGTGGTCAACGTCTACTTTATGTATTCGGCGATTACTGGAACGGGCTTTGGCTTTGGTTTCTAGCTTGTCCTTTTAGGCAACGAGCCTGCACGCATATTCAATGGCTGCTGCGAGGCCGCCGCTCGATCGTGGTTTAAAGACCATGTCGGCGGCGGTCTCGTTTTCGTATCCGGCGCCACGAAGGGCGAGTGCGATGTCGGCTTCTAAAAGGAGCGGCAGGCCGCGTTGGCTGGTTGCGATTACGGCAGCCTGCTTGAGCGAGCAGCTGTGCGCTTGGCATTGGATGGCAAGTTCACCTTGCGCCGGGCAAGGGACCAGAACGGCGGCGACGCGACTTGATAGCAATGCAAATGCTGTGCGCTCATCGGGCGAAAGACATTCTGCTTCAACGACGACGAGCTTGGGCGGTGCGCTGTTTGTGCGAAGCGTGGCTCGGTACATGCGGACCGAAGAACCCGACATAGAAAACTCCTGTGTATTCGGCAAAACGTAAACT
>CABUSL010000029.1 GCA_902494295.1 uncultured Collinsella sp. | reverse complement strand
GATGGTGTCGACGTCAATGGTATACGGGCGCATCATCGACGTCTTCAATACAGACAATATCAGTGCGGATTGTTTTCAAACCCAAGCCCGGTCCCGGCCGGAAGGACCACAGACGCTACAGGTTCTTGACACCCATCGCGCGCATGGCGTTCAGGATGGCGATGATCGCCACGCCTACGTCGCCGAACACGGCAAGCCACATGTTGGCGATGCCCAGTGCCGCAAGCACCAGAATCAGCAACTTAATACCCAGCGCAAAGATGATGTTCTGCCAGACAATCGCCATGGTCTTTCGTGCCACGCGGATCGCGCGGGAAATGTTGGACGGCTTGTCGTCCATGAGCACAACGTCGGCGGCCTCAATCGCGGCGTCGGAACCCATAGCGCCCATGGCAATGCCAACGTCCGCGCGGGTGAGCACGGGCGCATCGTTGATGCCGTCGCCGACAAAGGCGAGCTTGCCCTTGCCCGATTCGGCTGCCAGCAATGCCTCGACGCGCTCGACCTTGTCGCCCGGCAGCAGCTGCGCGTGGAGCTCGTCGAGCCCCAGCTGCTTGGCCACCGCAGCAGCCACTTCCTCGCGGTCGCCCGTGAGCATGACGGTGCGCTTGACGCCGGCGGCGTGCAGGTCGCGGATCGTCTGCTCGGCATCGGCCTTAACGGTGTCTGCAATCACGATGTGGCCGGCGTACACGCCGTCAACGAGCACGTGGAGGATTGTGCCGACAACCTCGCAATTGGGAGCGTCGATACCGGCCGCAGCAAGCATCTTGGCATTGCCAACGACGACGTGCTTGCCGTCGATGGTTGCCGTCACGCCATGGCCCGCGTCGTTGGTGGAGTCGCTTACGCGCTTGGGGTCGACCTCGCCATGGTAGGCGGCGCGCACGGACTGCGCGATGGGGTGATCGGAGAACGACTCCGCAAGGGCTGCGACCTCGAGCAACGACTGCTCGGTATAGCCAGACTCGGGGTGCACCGCCACGACCGAAAACGTGCCGTTGGTGAGCGTGCCGGTCTTGTCGAAGACGACGGTGTCCACGTCGGCGAGCGTTTCGAGGTAGTTAGAACCCTTGATGAGAACGCCTAGTTTGGATGCGCCGCCGATGCCGCCAAAGAAGCTGAGCGGCACGCTGATCACGAGCGCGCACGGGCAGCTGACGACCAGGAAGGTCAGGCCGCGCAGGATCCAGTCGGACCAGGCGCCGGTGACCAAGCCGCCGCCAAGCGCGAGCACCGCGGCAGCGCCGGTGACGGCGGGCGTGTAGACGCGGGCGAAGCGCGTGATGAAGTTCTCGGTGCGCGCCTTCTTTTCGCTGGCGTTTTCTACGAGCTCCAGGACGCGCGCGACGGTGGACTCGCCAAATGGCTTGGTGGTGCGCACGTGGATGAGACCCGTCATGTTGATGCAGCCGCTGATGATGTCGTCGCCGGACTTGGCGGGGCGGGGAACTGACTCGCCCGTGAGTGCGGCGGTGTCGAGCTGGGTTTCGCCTTCGACGATGACGCCGTCGATAGGCACGCGCTCACCGGGCTTGACCACGATCACGGTGCCGACGGCGATGTCATCGGGAAAGACCTGTTCGAGTGTGCCGTCGGCTTGCTCGACGTTAGCGTAGTCGGGCGCGATGTCCATCATGGCACTGATCGACTTGCGGCTCTTGCCCACGGCGTACGCCTGAAACAGCTCGCCGACCTGGTAGAACAGCATGACGGCGGCGCCTTCGGCCATGTGCGGGTCGGTATCGGGGAAGAGCACCATGGCAAACGCGCCGATGGTCGCGACTGCCATAAGGAAACTCTCGTCGAAGGCCTTGCCGCGGCGGATGTTATTGAATGCCTTTTGCAGTACGTCGTAGCCGGCAATCAAAAACGGCACGAGGAACAGCACAAAGCTGGCGTAGATGTCGCCCGGGGTGCCGAATGCGGCAGTGAGGGTGCCGAGCTCATCGAGGGCGTACACCACGGCAAAAATGCCCAGCGCTACCAGGATGCGGTTGCGCTTATGCTCGAGTGATTCTTTTTTCTTGCGCTTCTTCTTTTTCTTTTTGGGGTCGGCGGTGGCCATGACTCGTATCCTCCCATTTGAATGAATGAACACTCGTTCATATAATTTCGCGAGCAAAGGCCGCGGCAAGCGCGGCCTTGCAGGTTGGCGTAAACCTGGGCTAGAGAATGATCTCGCAGTCCGGCTCGGCGTCGGCCGTAAACTCAACAACGCGGTTGAGCACCTCGTCGAACTCAGCATCATCGGCCTCGAGCGTCAGCTTCTGGGTCATAAAGTTGACGGACACGGATTTGACGCCCTCGAGCTTGGCCAGCTCGTCCTGAAGCTCGCGCGCACAGTTGGCGCAATCGATCTCATCGAGCTTGTACTGCTTTTTCATGGTGGGTTCCTTTCCCGTTTTTGCGGCTTGGGTGCAGGCCGCGCTGGTACCGTGGTTGGTTGCTATTCGCAGATATGGCTCATGCCCTGGTTGAGCATGGTGTAGACGTGGTCGTCGGCGAGCGAGTATAGGATATTGCGCCCGTCGCGCCGGAATTTAACCAGGTGCGACTGCTTGAGTGTGCGCAGCTGGTGCGACACCGCGGACTGCGAGGTTTCGGTCGCTTCGGCGATGTCTGCCACGCAGAGCTCGCGGCCCATGAGGGCGTAAAGGATCTTGATGCGCGTGGTGTCGCTGAAGACCTTGAACAGGTCGGCGAGGTCGTAGAGAAGCTCCTCGTCGGGAAGGTCCTCGGGCGAGCAGGTGGTCGGGATCGCGGGTTCGGTGGCCTCGATGTCGAGTTTCGTTTCATCAACGCGGATGCTCATTGCAATATCCTTTCATATGAACATGCGCTCATATAATTTACTTTCGATTATATGAGTGCATGTTCATATGTCAATGACGTTCAGGTAATTCGTTGTACAAAATGATGGGGAATAGTGGACGAGATCCCGGACTGAGCGTTTTTTGATAGTCGATGCCAAGGTGGGTACCCTCGTGCCGTGCAAAAAATGGAGTATTCTGCAACTATAGGGGTCCGCTAATTTATTGCAGGTCATATAATGCAGTTCAAGAGTTATCTTAGGGTGTTAATCCGATGAGTTCTTCCTCAAATGTTGCCTAACGCTCTCACGCAAGAGTGATTTCGCTTCACATTTGGATCCACTCGAGGGTGATAGACACCCGGCTCTGCTGAATACTCGCAATTTTGCACGTCGCTAAGGTGCCCACCTTGTTAGCCGGTCTAGCTTCCGGCCCCGAAGATCCTGCCCTCGGGCGTGAGGCTGCTTGTTTGGGCAAATGATGGGTTGTCGGATTCGACAGTCTGCATGTCATCGATTGTCGGAACTTCATTAATTGTCGGGTCATCCAGCGTGATGCCTTCGAGTGTTGCTTTTTCGAGGTCGATTCGTTGACGCTCTTCGGAATCCTGGCGAAGCTGCTTCTGAATTCGCTTTTTCTCTTCTATAAACCTTCTGAGCACAAACTGTCTCAGGTCCTCTTGCATGATTTGAAAGTCTTTTGGCAGACGCGAGGGGCGTACGCCCTCTTTCCGCTGGATTGCTTCCATGACCCTAACAAAAGAGCTGGCATGCATAAAGGAATAACGACTGACGGTGATGATTCCGTACCCCATGGACGCAAGTGCATTCTTGCGCTCCTCATCGATGGCGCGGTCTTCTTCCGCGTCATGATAAAAACCGTTGTATTCAATGTCTGTGCGAGATTTCTTTAGATACGCATCCATAAAGAACTTTTTGCGTCTCGTGAGATTCTTTGCGGCGGCGGTGACCTGCACCTCGTAATCGGTCTCAATTCCCTTAATACCAAGCCCTCCTTCGCTTTTGGGCAGCGTTAGCATCATGACAAATGCCGTTTCCATGGGAGACCGGCATCCGTCGCGTACACATTGGATCGCCTTTCGGGCAAGGGCCAAACCGTCGCATCTGGTAATGGAATTAAAGAACTGCTTTAACCTCTCGGTCGAGGTGAGCGCGAAACGCTCGTTATAAGAGGTGGAAGAGCCGGTTCCAAGGGAGTAAGCGCTGCACAATTCAAAGTAGTACTCCACCAGTTCGCGAAAAGGGAGATAGGTGGCGGCTTGAAGTGCGCAAAGCTCAACGCCAACAATGAAGATGCCATCTTCAAGCTCTATAAAGCGTGAGTTCGAGAATCGTTTTGACGAAACGTGGCATTGACAGTTCATTGCATAGCGCGCATTCCTGCGATCAAACACCATCACCTCGAGGGAATCATTTGCGCCGAGGGAAACATCATGTTTGGTGAGCCATTCTGCGGCTGCGTCAAGGAACGTTCCGGTGGGACATGATCCGTAAATCGCGGCAGGGCTACAGGACTCGATGCCTTTCGCAGACACCGAATGCGCGGCCTGGTAGACCGCTTTTGCAGTGGTATGTGACAATACGATACTCATGATATATATCGTGTCAGCTAATGCCGTGTTGACGGCGCTGAGTGGAAAAGCCGTTTTAGAGGTCTAACCAAATGCTGTCCAAAAGCTTGACGCAATTATGAGTTGGTATGCCCTAAATAAAAGTTTTCGCAGCTTAGCTATAGCATATAAAAACTCAATTGCCGCACATTTGATAGTGATGCATCACCATCCGACAACGAATTACGTGTCGGGAATTGGCCGAAATCGTTCGCAATGAGTGTTCAGAATTTGTGATGGCAAATCTATCTGTGGAACGTAGGGCGGCCCCGCTGCGGGGTTTCCCGCTGCGAGACCGCTCGTGATCTACGTCGGGGTTTGTCGCAGGCGTTTCTACTTGGCGAATAGGTTCTTGAGGTTGAACTCGGCTTGGACGGTGCGGAGCATGAGGTCGGTGTCGTCCAGGCCCAGATGCTGCTCGTTGGCGTCGGCGGCGAGGGTTCCACGGCGGCGCGCCCAGTTCTCGAGCGCGGCGGGGGCGGATTCGCGGGGGAGCGAGCGGACGTCGGCATCCAGGCTGCGGCAGATCTGGCGCGAGTCGATGACGATGATCTTGCCGGCGCGGCGTGCCTCGGCGTAGCCGTCCAGGTGGATCTTGAACCAGCTGTCCTCGAACGCGGCGTTGTGTGCCATGTACGGGTACTTCTTCATGAGCTTGAGCAGCTGCTTCTGCAGTTCCTTGTTCTCGCGGAACGGCTTTTTGCCGTCGATGTCGTCCCAGGTGATGTGGTGGATATTCGACAACGGCACATCCTCGCCGCGGTAGATGTCGGGCAGACCGCAGTAGTGTGCCTCGGCGTCGTGCGGGACGGCGTCGCTGGTGAGCTCCATGATCTCCCAGCCCACGTTGATGATGTAGCCGCGCTCGGGTGCGCGGCCGGTGGTCTCGATGTCGATGCCGAGCACGGTGCCTTGGATGGGCTTGCGGGCGTAGGCCACGCCGAGCGCGTCGCGGTCGCCGCGGATTTCGCGCATAACGGACGCGGCGGTGCGCTTTTGCATCTTGCCGATGGCGGCGCAGGTGTCGGCATCGGACAGGCCGCGCGAGAGCGTCGCGGGCGTCACGTTGCGCAGACGCGCCTCGCCAATCTGGTCGCACAGGTCGCGGTTGCGGTCGGCCAGGTCGCGCACGGTGGCAAAGTCGAAGCTGGGGTCGCCCTCGGCGGTAAAGTACTCGGTCTCGAGCACTTTAAGGGCCTCTTCGCCCTTCTGGCGCTCGGACTCCATGGCGCCGTGATCGCCATAGATAAACATGGGAATAAACGGCTGGCGCTCGTATTCGAGTGCTTGTGAAACGTTCATATAACTTCTCCTTGGACGGGCCGCGTTGTGCGGCTCGAGGTTACTGAGTTATGGCGAGATGATAGTTTACCATGGGCAACTATTGGCACCGCGCCCGGGACAACTACAATACCCTAGTTGACCGCTAGGACTTTTACAATGCTGCCGAAAGACACGAAAGGTTCCATCCGTCATGGATTTGCTGATTGATATTCTGCTCGACGCCGGCAAGGACACGCTCTCGCTGGTGCCGTTTTTGTTGGTGACGTATCTGGCCCTCGAGACCTTGGAGCACGTTGCGGGCGACCGCGTCAACGGCGCTATCAAGCGCGCCGGCGCTGCGGGTCCCGTGGTTGGCTCGCTGCTGGGCATTGTGCCGCAGTGCGGATTTTCGGCCATGGCAGCAACGCTGTACGCCGGCCGTGTCGTGACCTTGGGCACGTTGGTGGCGGTGTTCCTTTCGACCTCCGACGAGATGCTGCCGCTGCTACTTGCCGAGCAGGTTCCCGTGCAGACCATGGCGATGCTTTTGGCTTCGAAGGCACTGATCGCGCTGGTCACGGGCTTTATCGTGGACGCGGCTATCCGCGGCCTGCGCCGTAACGCCCGCGCGCACGCGGCGATTCGCCGTACCGTGCTGGGAACCGCGGCCAACCCGGCCCACGTGAACTGCGCGCACGACGACCACAGCGGCGGTGACATCATCGACGAGGTGGCCGAGGCAGGCGTGAGCGCCGACCACATCCATGAGCTGTGCGAGCGCGACCATTGCGGTTGTGATGAAGACGAGGACGAGCACGAACACGGACATGGCCACGATCACGGTCATGAGGGCGAACATGAACACCATGATGGTCACGGTCACTCCCACTCCCACGAAGGGACGCCTGTCCTGTCGATCATCCGCAGCGCGATCTCGCATACCGTGCAGGTGTCGGTATTCATTTTCCTGGTGACGCTGATTCTGGTCGCCGTGCTCGAGACCTTTGGCGAGTCGGCGATCGAGCAGTTCCTGCGCGGCAACGAGACACTCGCCGTCTTGGGCTCGGCGCTTGTCGGCCTGATTCCCAACTGCTCGGCGAGCGTGGTCATTACGCAGCTATATCTGGAAGGCGCGCTGCAGCTGGCCCCGATGCTCGCCGGCACGCTCATCTCTGCCGGTGTGGGCTACCTGGTGCTGTTCCGTACCAACCGCAGCGCCCGCGAAAACGTCCTGTTCCTGATCCTGATGTACGTCATCGGTGCCGGCTGGGGCCTCATCCTCTCCGCCGTTGGCCTTTAAGTAGATTATTGGGACATGTCTTACGATCTACCCCTGTGACCAGGGCATTTCCGCTGCCAAAACAAAAAGGTAGATTTTTAGGCATGTCCCAAAAATCTACCTTGGTTAGTGCAGCAGCTCGGTGAGGTTGCGTTTAAAGCGGGCCCGGTCTTCGCTGGTAAATGCCGCCGGTCCGCGAGTGCGTCCCCCGGCGCGGCGTACCTTCTTTTCCTCGTGGCGAATAAACAACTGCATGTCGATGGTCGCTTTGTCGTAGACGCGCCCGCGCACGCCGATGGCGGCGGCATCGCGCCCGAGCACCATGCTCGCCAAGCCAATGTCCTGCGTCACGACTACGTCGCCCGCCTGCAGGCGTTCGACAATGGCAAAGTCGGCGCTGTCGGCGCCCACGCTCACATCGAGCGTCGTGACCCAAAATCCGCGTCGCGCATGCTCGACGTCGCGCGGATCGTCGCGGCGAATGTGGCGTTCCAGGTTCTGTGTGCTGTTGCCGGCGATAACGACGGCGACGCCCGCCCGCCGCGCGCAGTCAATCGACTCGCGCGTGACCGGGCAGGCGTCTGCATCAATAAAGAGCGTTCGCGGCATCTAGTGCACCAGTTTGCCAAATTGAATAGCGCGAACAATCAGCGTTACGCCAAACACCAGCAGTGCGGCGCCGCTAAAGATGACGAGCATCTTGGCCGACCACAGCGGATAGATAAACACGAACATGCCGGCGATGATGGAGAGCGCGCCGCTCAGGATGGCGAGGGCACGGTTGGACGAAAGCTCGGACTCCAGAATGGACATGACACCTTCGACGATCCAGCCAAAGCCGGCCACGATAACCACCATCGTGGTGAGCGTCGCGGTCGAGAAGGCCTGGTTGCGCAGGATTATGACGCCGCCCAAGATAATGAGTAGGTTGGAGATGATGCTCGTCACGCGCCAGCCGGTGGGCAGCAGCGGCTCGAAAACAGCGGTAAACAGCCTGATCGCGGCCGTGATCACAAAGTAGAAGCCCAAGACGGTCGTTAGGAAGACGAGGGACTTGGCGGGCGCAAACAGCAGTGCGATGCCGGCGACGAGCGCCAAGACGCCCGTGATGGCGTAAATCCAGCGCACGGCCTTGACGGCCTTGCCTGCCATGCTTTTCTCGTCAAATCCAAACTGGCTCGATTTTTGGTCATCGTTCTTAAAGATGCCCATAATGTCTCCTTTCCGTGCGGCGTAAGCCTTGATCGTTACAACCAGTATCGCCTAAAGGCGCTGGCGTATGGGTCGGGGAGGGCGAAACGTAACCCAAAGGTCCCGAATTGTTTCCGTTGTTCCCCACGTCGCGATTTTCTATTCAACAGGTGTAGAACATTGCAGCCCTGTTCGTATTTGCCTACGTTTTAGGTTAGATTTTCCTAAGGACAATTGGCTTGTATTGGGGGTCCCTATGAACGAAGCAGTTCCTGAGGCACCGTCGAGTGTCGAATCGATGGCAAAGCAAGGTTGCGAAAAGCTCGGTCTGGAAGCGTTTGACGCGCTGGTCCGTCGTGCCCGCACGTGCCGCCGTTTTGACGAGTCCATGCGCGTGCCGCGCGAGTTTTTGCTCGAGCTGGCGGAGCTGGCGCACCTGACCCCGTGTGGTGCCAATGCTCAGCGTCTTCGTCTTCATGTGGTGAGCGGTGCCGAGGATTGCGCGCGTGTATTTGACGAGCTCGCATGGGCCGGCGCACTTAAGGATTGGCCGGGTCCTGCCGAGGGCGAGCGCCCGACCGGCTACATCGCGATTCTGGCCGAGCGCGCCGTTCCGGGCAAGCCCGCCGCTCCCATTACCGATGTCGACACAGGCATTGCCGCGCAGACGATGATGCTCGCCGCCCGCAGCGCCACGCCCGAGGTGGCAGCCTGCATGTTCAAGGCCTTTACGCCCCATGCGATCGATGCCATGGGGCTCGATAACGACAAGTATGAGCTCAAGCTGATCATGGCGTTTGGCATTCCGGCCGAGACACAGGTGATCGATGCGATCGATTCCAACCCCGATGGCTCCATCAATTATTGGCGCGACGAGGCACAGGTGCACCACGTACCCAAGCGTTCGCTCGCCGACGTGCTGGTGTAGTTGAGCGTCACCGCGGTGTGATCCGGCGGTAAACCACCACAAAGGTGCCTGTCCCCTTTGCGGTGGTGCGAGAGGAGGGCGTGTGGCAGATTTGTATTTGGTGCGGCATGGGCAGACTGAGCTCAATGTGCAGAATATTTTGCAAGGTGGGCACGATTCGCCGCTTACGGCGCGCGGGCGCGAGCAGGCGCTGGCGACGCGCGCGGCGTTTGAGGCGCGTGGCGTGACCTTTGACCGTGTGTATTCCTCCCCGTTGGGCCGGGCGCGGCGTACGGCTGAGCTAATTGCTGGTGAGGGCCGCTCGATAGAGCTGGTCGATGACCTACGCGAGTGGCATTTGGGCTCGCTGGAGGGTACATCAAATCGCGATATGCCGCCGCAGCCCTGGGGCGATTATCCGGTGGCCTTTGGCGGCGAGTCGGAAGTGCAGCTTCAGTCGCGCATGGTCGCGGCGCTGTCCCGCATCATGGCCAGGCCGCAGCACGACTGCGTGCTGGCGGTTTCCCACGGCTCAGCCTGCCAGGAGTTTCTTGAGTATGTGACTGGCAGGGGAGAGCTACCCGACAACGGAGCCGTGCTTCATTTTGGCTATTGCGACGGGGCGTTTTCGCTCCTTGATTGGTAACGAACGAAAGGACCCCTATGAATAAAGACCTGTATCTGGTCCGTCATGGGCAGACAATATTCAACCTTAAGCGCATTATTCAGGGTTGGAGTGACTCGCCGCTCACGCAGCTGGGTTGCGATCAGGCGGCGCGTGCCGGCATGTTTTTGCGCGCACGCGGCATTGGGCCCGACCACGTCTACACCTCTACGCTTCATCGCACCGAGCAGACTATCGCCAACTTGTGGCCGGGCTTGGCGTACGAGCGCCTGGACGGCCTGCGTGAGTGGTTCTTTGGCGACTTTGAGGCCGAGCGCGTGATGCTCATGCCCAGGCGCCCGTGGCGCGACTTCTATCGCCAGTTTGGCGGCGAGGGCCAGATGCAGGTGCGCGAGCGCATGGTGGCGACGTTGACCGATCTTATGCGACGTCCGGACCACGAGTGCGTGCTCGCGGTGAGCCATGGCTCGGCTATCAAGGAGTTTTTGGACCACGTGCGGGGCGCGGCGGCAGACGAGCGCGAACGCGTGCCGGGCAACTGCTCAGTGCTGCATTTTGCCTTTGACGATACGGCCGATACGTTTGAACTTGTCGAAGTCTTTACGCAGGAGGACTACGCGCGCGAGCTGGGGCTTGAACCGCTCGTGGCTACTGCGGGTCCGCAGCGCGGATAACGCGAGCGTGGCGGCACGGGTCGCCGGCATAACTTCTCGACGCAAAAGGGGCGGAGATGCATGTACCTGCTGCATCTCCGCCCCCTGTTTGTTGGGCTGCCGATTTTTGTGCCGGGCGGTCTGGTCTCGCTAGAACCGCGCGATCTGGTGGGTGAGCAGGCCCATCGGGACCTGCGGCGCGCCGCCGCTGACCTGCGCGGCGGGGAAGAGCGCAGCTACGGTAAAGTTGAACGGCTCTTTGCCCGTGTAGGTGCCGGCGGCACGGGCATCGTCGGCCAGGAGCTGTGATGCCCCGACCAGCGCGGCAGCGTAGGCGGGGTCGTCGGCCAGTGCCGGCTCCGGCGCCTGGTCGAGCATGGCACGGATGGCGCCGACGGCGTCCTCGCGCTTGACCCCCCACACGCGGTGCGTAATGCCGGCGGGGTCGGTGACGGCATAGAGTGAAGCGCCCTCTTTTGCGGCGCCGAGGATGATATCCATGACGGGCGAGGCTTCGTAGGCAAGTGTTACGGGACGGGGCTGCACCTTGAGCTCGGTGATCGCGCGCGCGGCGGCGAGTGCGTCGACGCTCTCGGCGGCAGCCTCGTCGCTACCCGTCAGCACGTTAACCGGGCAGATCGCCACGACACCCGTCACACGTCCCGGCTCGCCCGAGCATTCGTACACGTAATACGCCGCACCCGGGTCCTTGAGCATCAGACCATCGGCAATGGCTCCGCGCAGAGCATCGTTGCCGCTCAGGATGCTGCCCATTGCAGGCAGCGCCTCGAGCACGCGGTCCTGAGTCGGGCGGATGCAGGGAAACGGAAGTGCTTTCATGGGCGGTCCTAACGCACGAATCGGTTTGTTCGCGGCTTATTATGCCCCAACTTGGCCGCTCGCGTCCCAGAGCACGTTATCGGCGAGCGCGATTAGCACCTGCTGACAACGAACGATATCGGCGTGGGGCACATATTCGTTGGGCTTGTGCGCGAGCGCGAGCGACCCGGGACCGTAGCTCATGCAATTGCGATTACCTGTCTTGCCGGCAATGACGGCGGTGTCGGTGTAGCCGGTAAAGAAGCCGACGGTCGTGTCCGCGTCCGTCACGTCATCGGCGGCACGCTTGAGCGCTGCTAGAAGGGGGGAGTTTGGGTCGCGCTCGATGGCGGGGCGGTCGCCCGTCACGGTGTAGCTGCCATGGCAACCGGGAACGGCGGCTTCGGCGACGGCGATGGCCTGCTCTACCATGCGCGTCGCGGCGGCCGTATCGGTCGGCGGGGTCAGGCGCATGTCGACCCAGACTTTGGCGCGGTCGGGTACGACATAGGGACGGTAGCCACCTTCGATCTGTCCAAACGTGATGGTCGAAGATCCCAGCTCATCGTGCACGGGCAGCGCCACAAACGCGCGACGGAGCGAACACACGACCTCGGCCATGGCGGCGACGGCATCCGCGCCCTTCCACGGCTGGCTCGCATGCGCCGTTACGCCAGCCATTTCAATCTCGAACCACGTGCGCCCCTTGTGCGCCACCTGGATCTGTCCGTCGGTGGGTTCGGTGTCCAGCACCCATTCACGCGAGCCGACCCAGCCGGCATCGATCGCGGCCTCTGAGCCGCGCATAAAATCTTCCTCGTCGACCGAGCAGATGAGCGAAAAGCCACGGCGGGGCAGCTCGCCTTCTGCCGCCACGCGCTCGAGCGTATGGACCAGTGCGGCAATGGCGCAGGCCAGGCCACTCTTCATGTCGCAGGCACCGCGGCCGTAGAGCTTGTCGTTACGCACAACCGCTCCGAGTGGCGGCGTGTTTGCGTCCCAGCCATCGCCCAAGGTAACGGTATCCATGTGGCAGATATAGACCAGTCGCGCCTCGTCGCTCAAACCGGGCACGGTGACCATGAGATTGCGGCGTCCGGTCAGCACCTCGAGTTCCTCAACCTGCACGGTATGGAGCACCGGATGGCTCAACCGCCCCAGTTGAGCCTCAACCAACGCTTTGATATAGCGTTCAATCTCGCCCTCATACGCACCTGGGTCGGAACTGTCGATCCGCACGAGCCCTTGCGTAAGCCGCCAAGCAAAATCTGTATCAACCATAGGCACCTCACAGATAGTTAGGTCAACATACAGATTGTATGCCAAGAAGCGGCTCGGTGCATTTAATGGAGTGCTTACAAAAACGGGGGCGCCTCTCGTGCGAAAGGCGCCCCCCGCGGGCATTCAATGTCAGTGACGGGCAGGCCACATGGGGAGCTGCCCGTCAGATCAGCCGGCGCTATTTGATCACGCGCACGCGATACATCGACGGAATCTGCTTGAGTGCCTCGATGGTGCTGCTGTCCAGGTGTTCATCGGTGTCGAACATGGTGTAGGCGTTCTCGCCGGCGGACTCGTTGGTCATACGCTGCACGTTGGCGTTGTCCTTGGCGAGAATGGCCGTGATCTGGCCGATCATGTTGGGCACGTTGGCGTGCAGGCAGGCGATGCGGCTCGCGGCGCGCGCCTTGCCCATGCTGCAGGCGGGGTAGTTGACGCTGTGCGCGATGTTGCCGTTTTCCAGGTAATCCTTGAGCTCGCTGATGGCCATGTCGGCGCAGTTGGCCTCGGCCTCGCCGGTGCCGGCGCCCGAGTGCGTGGTGATAAACGTGTTGGGCATCTTGACGGTCTTGGGCGTGGCGAAATCGCAGCTAAACCAGCTCAGCTTGCCCTCGCGCAGGGCAGCGTCGACGGCGTCCTCGTCAATGATGGTCTCGCGTGCGTAGTTGATCAGCACGGCGTCCGGGGCCAGCAGGTTGATCTGCTCGGTGCTGATCATGCCGATGGTGTCGGCCTTGCTGGGCACGTGCACGGTGAGGTAGTCGCAGCCGCGGCAGAGATCCTCGAGCGTGCCCACGCGCTGCACCTCGCGGCTCAGCACCCACGCGTGCTCAACGGAAATGAACGGGTCGTAGCCGTAGACATCCATGCCCAGGTCGACGCAGGCGTTGGCGACCTTGGAGCCTACGTTGCCCAGACCGATGACGCCGATGCGCTTGCCCTTGAGCTCGCGGCCCACAAAGGCCTTCTTGGCCTTCTCGGCATCGACCTGAATCTCGGGGTCGTCGGCGTTGTCGCGCACCCAGTTCATCGATTGCACCACGCCGCGGCTCGAAAGCACCAGCATGCCCAGGACGAGCTCCTTGACGGCGTTGCTGTTGGCGCCGGGGGAGTTAAAGACGACGACGCCCTTCTTGGCGTACTCCTCGACGGGGATGTTGTTGACGCCGGCGCCGCAGCGGGCGATGGCGCGGATGCCCTCGGGCAGCTCGTAGCCGTGCAGGTCAGTCGAGCGCATCAGGATGGCGTCGGCCTCCTCGGCGGTGCTCACAAATTCGTAGCCCTCGCCAAACTCGACTTTGCCGTCCTTGGTGATGTCGTCGATGGTCTTAATCTTGCGCATGAAAACTCCTTAGCAGGTTTGGTTTAAACAGGTGGTTTGAAGTGGCTGGTCGGTCCGCGCGTTGCGGGCTAGTTAGATCGCGGGCTCAAACTACGCTGCGTTTCGAAGTCCTTCATGTACGAGGCCAGTGCCTGCACGTCTTCCATGGTTACGGCGTTGTAGACGCTGGCGCGCATGCCGCCTACCAGACGATGGCCCTTGACGTTTTGAATCTGGTGCTCGGCCGCGCCTGCGACAAAGGCCGCGTCGAGTTCGGCGTCGCCGGTGCGGAAGGTGACATTGGCGATGGAGCGGCTGTCGGCCTGCGTGGTGCCATGGAACAGCTCGCTGTGCTCGAGCAGGTCGTAGAGCAGGTTGGCCTTGGCCCAGTTGCGCTCGGCCATGGCGGCAAGTCCGCCGGTCTCCTCGACCCAATGGAACACCTTGCCGCACACGTAGATGCCAAAGGTGTTGGGCGTGTTGAGCATGGAGCCCTTGGCGGCCTGGGTCTTAAGGTCCATGTACTGCGGCGTCTGCGCAAAAGCGGGGCCATCTGCGATGAGGTCGTCGCGCACGATGACCACGGTCACACCCGCGGCGCCGGCGTTTTTCTGAGCGCCGGCGTAGATGAGCCCGTAGCGTTCGACGTCGAGCGGCTGCGACAAAAAGCAGCTCGAGACATCGGCGACCAGCGGTACGTCGCCGCAGTTGGGCAGCTCGTGGTACATGGTGCCAAAGATGGTGTTGTTCTGGCAGATGTAGACGTAGTCGAGCCCGTCGCCTGCGGCTTCGGTGGCAATGCGCGCGTTGATGTCGGCCATGGTGGGTATGCGGTCGAAATTGGTGTTCTCGGAGCTCGCGAGCAGCACGGCCTCGCCGTACTTGGCGGCCTCCTTGTATGCCTTGTTGGCAAAGTTGCCGGTCACGATGTAGCCGGCGCGGCCGCGGCGCATGAGGTTCATGGGAATGCCCGCAAACTGCAGCGTGGCGCCGCCCTGCAAAAACAGGACGCGGTAGTTGTCGGGGATGCTTAGCAGGCGACGCAGGGTTGCCTCGGCGTCGTCGATGATCTGCTGGTACATGCTAGATCGATGACTCATCTCGAGCACGGACATGCCGCAGCCGCGGTAGTCCATCATCTCGTCGGCGATCTCGGCGAGCACGCTTGTAGGCAGTGCGGCCGGGCCAGCTGAGAAGTTGTGCACACGTGCCATCTTCTAGTCTCCCTCGTAGTCGTTTGAACGTTCGGGATACTTTAGCACAGTGGAGCGCCAGGCGCGACCGCATCACAACAAAACCCGAGTGCGCCGCTATGATTTACAGGATGGTTACATGGGGGAGGGGTGCTTTACTCCTCAGGCAAATCCGAATCTGCGAGCGAAGGCATGAGGTTCTCTAGGCGCTTGATCTCTTCGTCGCAAATTAGCCACTTCCTGGTCACTACGACGCCAGTGTGACGATGACGGCTTCGTCGCCGGCGTATATGAGGGTGTTGCCGTCGGGGATGATCGTCTGGCCGTCGCGTTTGAGCATCACGACGATAAAGGGATGCTTGCCTTGCGGCACATCGCGAAGACGCTGGCCGGCCAGGCGACCGTGGGGGGTTACGGTGACCTCGCGCAGCGTAACCTCGGCACGCTCTTCAAACGTCGGCGCGGCCATCACCAGCAGGTCACCTTCCTCGATGACGGTATCGCCGTTGGGCAGCACCGGGTGCGCCCCGTCGCGCAGCACCAGGACCACGAGCATGTCTGTGGCGCTGCCAATGTCCGCGAGCGAGCGTCCGGCAAACGGATGTCCAGCGCCCACCTTGAGCTTTACAAACGACATGCCGTCCTCGTCGCGGTAGTCGTTAAAGGTGCGGCGCACGTCGCCGGTCGCATCGATCATATCGAGCTTCTTCGCCAACGCCGGCAGCAGCGAGCCCTGCACCACAATGCTCGACACGGCAATCACAAACACCAGGTCAAATAGGTCGTGTCCGCCGGGAACGCCGGCCACCACGGCAAAGAGACTAAAGACGACCGAAGCTGCTCCGCGCAGACCCGCCCAGCTTACGAGCGCAACCTGGCGAGGGTTCGTCCTAAACGGCGCCAGCAGCATGCCTACGGCGATGGGGCGGCTCGCAAAGAGCATAAACGCCATGAGCGCCAGGCCCGGTAGCAGCATTTGCGGCAGGCGTGCGGGTGTAACGAGCAGGCCCAGCAAAAAGAAGATGGTCATCTCTGCCATCTCGGTGAGGGTGTCAAAGAAGTGCGCCATCTCGACTTTGCCGGTGATGTCGCTGGCACCCAGCACAATGCCGGCCAGGTATACAGCCAAAAAGCCGTTGCCGCCCAGATAGCTCGGTAGCGCGTAGGCAACGATCGCCACGGCGAACAAAAAGATGGTCTGCGCGCCCTCGGCCGTTGCGTGCGCGCGTTCAATCAGGCGGCCCGCCGCCCAGCCGATGGCGAGGCCCAGGCCCACGCCCAAGATAATCTGCTTGGCCAGCAGTGCGGGAATGTTGATGTCGCCGCCGGCCGCGAGTGTGGCGAGCACGGCGGTGAGCATATAGGCGACGGGGTCGTTGGAGCCCGATTCGACCTCGAGCAGCGAGTCGGTGCCGCCCCTCAGCGACAGGTTGTGCTCGCGCAGAACGCTAAAGACGCTGGCCGCGTCGGTGGATGCCACGACCGATCCCAGCAGCAGGCCGCCGATCCAGTCGAAGCCCAGCACAAAGTGGGCGAACATGCCGGTGATGCCTGCGGTGATGACGACGCCGAGCGTGCTCAGCAACACCGCCGGCACAGTGACGGGCTTGGCGCGGTCGATATTGGTGTTAAAGCCGCCGTAGAACATGATGAACAGCAGCGCCGTGCTGCAGACGGTTTCGGTAAGCGCATAGTCGCTAAAGTCGATATGCGCCGGGCCGTTGACGCCCAACAGCATGCCGAGCGCGATAAAGATGAGCAGGGTGGGGAAGGGGAGCTTTTTGCCGACGGGCTTGATGGTCAGGCACAAAATAATGACGAGGCCGATAAAAAGAAGGATCTGGTTCATGGATAGTGTCCGCTCCTGGGTGGTTGGCGTGGCACGGTCAGTTGTCTGCGGTTATTTGTACCCAAAGATGGTGGGTTTATGGGGTTGGATTGCGGGCGTGCGCGATATCGTCATAGACGGCTGCCGTCTTTGCCTCTGCTCGGAAACCCTTTCCAGCTTTATTGCAACGGAGTACAATGGGTAACGTTTAAGTTCAACTTGAAGTTTTAGTTGCGGCGCCGGGCTTAGGCCGCAATGCAAGGAGAGGCGTACCATGGCGATCTATGTGACATCTGATGCTCACGGGCACGTGCGTGCGCTTGACGAGGCCCTGTCTAAGATCTCGTTGATGTCCGACGACACGCTTTACGTGCTGGGCGACATGATCGATCGCGGGCCCGATCCGGTCGGCGTTATTAAGCTTGTGCGCTCGCTGCCCAACGCCCGCGTGCTCAAGGGCAATCACGAGCAGATCATGCTCGATGCCATCATAGGCCAGGATCCGCTCGATGCCGAGACCTGGGATATCAACGGTGGCTGGACGACGCGCGAGCAGCTCAACGACATGGAATTTGAGGCATACGAGGAGCTCGTGCGATGGATGGCCGCGCTGCCGCTCTACGCGGTGGCCGAGACCGAGGAGCGCCCGTATCTGCTGGTACATGCTGGAATCGAGATGAAGGCGGCGCGCGCGTTTTTGCTTGAGCATGGCGTCGATTGTGCCGATGGCGTCGGAGCGGTGGGTGCCGATCGCGAGCTGCTGCAGCAGATGCTCGCGGTGCAGTCGTCCGATGACCTGCTGTGGATTCGTCACGGCTATTGGGATGTGCCGACCGGGCTGCTTTCTTCCGAGGGCAAGGGTCCGGTCGTGGTGAGCGGTCACACGCCCACGGTATCGCTTGGGCGCTATTGCGAGGTCGGTGGTCTGGCAGGGCTCGATGAGGAGTCGGGCCGCGGGCAGATTGTGCGCCTGGGTGGCGAGGACACTGCTGGTGTGCCCGATCGCATCGATATCGATTGCGCCGCCGCCACCGGCTCCGAGTTTGGCCGCGTGGGCATCCTGCGCCTGGACGACGGGGCCGAGTTCTACGCGAACATCAACCCGGGCGAATAACCTTGTTCCGCCGTTCTACCGAACGGCGGTCACG
>CABUSL010000028.1 GCA_902494295.1 uncultured Collinsella sp. | reverse complement strand
TTGTGCTGGCGCTTGCCGTGTGCGTGCTGTTCTTTTGCGGCCGCGCCCTGTACTACCAGGGCTATGAGCAGGGCGAGCAGCATGCCGATTGTGTGCTGGCCGCTCGTATTCAAGATCGCCTGATCGATCACCCCGACACCTGGGACAACATCGACGGCGACTTCCTGGAGGTCGAGGGCGCACTCAACCGTGTGCGCGATCGCGAGCGCAAGGTGCAGCAGGCCTTGCGCGACGAGTCTCATCGCAAGGACGATCTGGTCACGTACTTGGCACATGACCTACGCACCCCGCTTGCCAGTGTGGTGGGCTATCTTTCGCTGCTGCAAGAGGCTCCCGAGCTGCCGGTTGAGCAACGTGCGCACTTTACGGGCGTGGCGCTCGACAAGGCGCACCGGCTCGATGCGCTCATCGAAGAGTTCTTCGATATCACGCGCTTTGACTTCCACGATATCGTGCTCACGCGCGGCTATGTTGATCTGGGGTTGCTGCTGGCTCAGGTGGCTGACGAGTTCTATCCCATCCTCAACGAGCAGCATAAGGAAGTCCAAGTTGATATTCGCGAGGACCTGACGGTGCTCGTGGATGGCGACAAAATGGCTCGCGTGTTCAACAACATCATGAAAAACGCTATTGCCTATAGCTATGAGGGCTCGACTATCACGATCGAGGCCGGGCGCCAAGACGATGGCGGCGTGCGCGTGCGCTTTATCAATCAGGGCGATCCTATCCCTGCGGCTAAGCTCAAGGTGATCTTTGAGAAGTTCTATCGCCTGGATGCGGCGCGTGCGACCAATCGCGGTGGTGCCGGTCTGGGCCTTGCTATTGCCAAGGAGATCATCGCGGCACACGGCGGTACCGTTGCATGTGAATCGACGCCCGAACACACGATATTCACCATCGAGCTGCCCGCCGCATAGCCAGCGTGCCCTTACAAACACTTGACAATGCGCTCACGTGCATATGAGCCGCGATTTCTACTATCGATACTGCTGAATTGATATCGATGTGGAGGTATGCGGTATGACGGCTGCTGCGGCTGTGGAGCCCACGGAGCTTGAAGAACTCATGAAAGCGCAGGCCGAGGCCGCGCACGAGCGCGAGGTTGGGGATGCGACTCGCCCCACGGCAGAGGATCTTGCCGCCTCGCCGACGCGCATCGATGTCGAGGGCCTCGACCTGTTCTATGGCGACCATCATGCGCTCAAGGACGTGAATATCAAGATTCGCGACAAGCAGATCGCCTCGTTTATCGGGCCTTCGGGCTGCGGAAAGTCCACGTTGCTGCGCTGCTTTAACCGCATGAACGACGGCATCAAGGACTGCCGAATCGAGGGCAAGATTGCGCTCGATGGTCAAGATATCCTGGGCGATTACGACATCTGCCGTTTGCGCCAGCGCGTGGGCATGGTGTTTCAGCGCCCCAACCCGTTTCCCATGAGCATCTACGACAACGTCGCCTACGGTCCTCGCGGAATGGGAGTGCGCGACCGCGTCGTGCTCGACGAGCTGGTCGAAGACTCCCTGCGACGCGCCGCTCTGTGGGACGAGGTCAAGGACAAGCTCAAAGAATCGGGTCTGGGTCTTTCGGGCGGCCAGCAGCAGCGTCTGTGCATCGCCCGTGCGCTGGCCGTGCAGCCCGACATTCTGCTGATGGACGAGCCGACCTCGGCACTCGACCCTGTGTCGACGCTGGTGGTGGAGCAGCTGGCCTGCGAGCTCAAAGAGACCTGCACGCTCGTGGTCGTTACGCACAATATGCAGCAGGCGGCGCGCATCTCCGATTCGGTCGCATTCTTTTTGCTGGGTGAGCTGGTGGAGCACGCGCCCACCGCGCAACTCTTCAAGAATCCGACCGATCCGCGCACGGCGGATTATTTGACGGGACGTTTTGGCTGATACCATCTAGTAAAGGTACCTTTAGGGTTAAGATGCGGTCATGCCGGCCGCAAAGGGGTTCAACATGATCTATTACGTCGAGGACGATGACAACATCAGGGATTTGACGGTCTATGCGCTGCGCAAGCAGGGGATTGAGGCCGAAGGCTTTTCGTGCGACGGTGAGTTTAAGGCTGCCGTGGCGCGACGGGTACCCGATGCCGTCCTGCTCGACATCATGCTGCCCGATACCGATGGCTTGGCGATTATGCGTCGACTGCGTGCCGATCGCCTGACGGCGACGGTGCCCATTATGATGCTTACCGCCAAGGATACCGAGCTCGACAAGGTGATGGCGCTCGATGGCGGTGCCGACGATTACCTGACTAAGCCGTTTTCGCTCATGGAGCTTGCGAGCCGCTGCCGCGCACTGCTGCGTCGCGGCGGCATGGTCAAGCAGGCGAGCGATGTGCTCAGCGTGGGCGACATCGTGCTCTCGCCCAGCCATCGCGAGGTGACCGTTGCCGGCGAGCCGCTTAAGCTCACCCTGCGCGAGTTCGACCTGCTCGAGTACCTCATGCGCAAGCCCGGCGTGGTTTTTACGCGCGAGTCGTTGCTGCAGAGCGTGTGGGGCTGGGACTTCGACGGCGGTTCGCGCACCGTTGACGTGCACGTGCAGACGCTTCGCCAAAAACTGGGCGAGCATGCCGGCGCCATCGAGACCGTACGCGGCGTGGGCTACCGCTTGGCCGAGCCTTCTGCCGGTGATGGTACCGAAGGTGACGACACCGCGGCCACCGCATCGGAGGAGTAACCCGTGGTCTTCGCCCCCCAGGGAAAACATACGCTGTCGCACCGCGTTTTTGTGACGATCTTTGTCTGCGCCATGGCGGTTATCGTGGCGTTTACGGTGCTGGGTGCGTTCTTTGTGCAAAACACCTTGGCGGATGCCACGAGTGCCAACCTGGCGCAGGAAACCGAGCTCATTGCTGCCGCCCTCGACGAGCAGCAGGAGCCCATCCCGTTCTTGCGTAGCCTCGATCGCGAGGACTTGCGCATCACGCTGATTAACAAGGATGGATCGGTTGCCTACGACAACGAGGCGTCGCCTTCTACACTGCCCAACCATGGCGATCGCCCCGAGGTCATCGAGGCCTTTAAGAGTGGTTTGGGTTCCGCGGAGCGCGCAAGCTCTACGCTCGACGAGATTATGCTGTATCGCGCCGTCGCCCTTGATAACGGCCAGGTTGTCCGCTTGGCGCAGGCCCAGCCTGGCGTTGCGGCGATTTTGCTGTCGATGGTGGCGCCGATGCTGCTTATCGCGGCAGCGGGTGCGGTACTCTCGTTTTTTATGGCGCGCCGCGAGTCCCGTGCCATCATCTCGCCGTTGCAAGAGGTGGATTTGGACCACCCACGTCGTAGCTATGAGCACGCCTATGCCGAGATGGTCCCCATGCTCGAGCGTATCGAGTCGCAGCGCCAGGAACTCAAGCGCCAAATGGCGGTGCTAGCGGACAACGACCGTATGCGCCGCGAGTTCACGGCGAATATCACCCATGAGCTCAAGACGCCGCTTACGGCGATTTCGGGCTATGCCGAGCTCATCGCAAACGGCATGGTCGAGGGCGAGGACGACCTGCGCAACTTTGGCGGTCGCATCTATCGTGAGGCGGGCCGTTTGGCGGCGCTCGTCAACGACATCCTTACGCTGTCTAACTTGGACGAGGCCGAGCGTGCAACTGAGGGCGAGGCGGTGCCCATTGGGTCCACGGAGCCTATTGAGCTCTCGCGTGCCATCTGCGCGGTTGAGCAGCGTCTTGAACAGGTCGCCCGTCAGGCGAATGTGACGATCAGTCATGAGACCAAGCCTGTGGTCATCGAAGGCGTGTCGCGCTTGATCGACGAGCTCATCTATAATCTGGCAAGCAACGCCATCCGCTACAATCGACCCGGCGGTACGGTTACGTTGCAGTGCGGCACCAACGACGAAGGCCATCCGTTCCTCGCGGTCGCCGACACGGGAATCGGTATCGCGCCTGAAGAACAGGGCAAGGTATTTGAGCGGTTCTATCGCGTGGACAAGAGTAGGTCCAAGGCACGCGGCGGAACCGGTCTGGGGCTTGCCATTGTCAAGCATGCGGCCCTGTATCATCACGCCACGCTCGATCTGTCGAGCGAGTTGGGCGTGGGAACCACCATTACGGTGACGTTTCCCATACAGCAGGACGAGCCATTCGCATAGCGATACAACATAGGTATTGATGCAGACGCCGCATTTGACTTTCGGGTGCGGCGTTGTTGTGCAATTTTACGATTGCTTCCGACATTTTTACAGGAGAGTCTGTTTCTTATGTATAGAGTTTGGTCTCGGTAAAAAGATGCGATACCATACGGACAGTTTTGTCAATCCGAACTGGGGAAATGAAAGGCAAGCTGCATGACCCTTCTCGAACTGTTCCAGCTGCTGAAGAAGCACCTCAAGCTGGTCATCACCCTTCCGGTGGTCTGCGCGATCGCCATGGGCATCGTGTCCTTCGCCGCGATGGACAACACCTATACCGCGACGACGAGCATGTACATTCTCGCCAAGACCGACGATAGCGGCCAGATGAGCTACAACGATCTCTCGGCGAGCCAGATGCTTTCCAACGATATCGCCACGCTGCTGGATAGCGATAGCGTTAAGAGCGGCGCCGCCAAGGAACTGGGCCTCACCGATCTGGATGACTACAAGGTGTCTGTTTCCTCCGAGACCACCACGCGTGTCATTACGCTTTCGGTTACCGGCACCGATGCCAAGGAGACGGCTGAGGTCGCAAAGGCCATAGCTAGCTCGGTGAGTACGGTCGCTCAGAACGTCGGCGCTGCCCAGAGCATCAACGTTATTGACGAGGCTAAGACCCCCGAAGCCCCCAGCGGCCCCAAGCGCACGCTGTACGTTGCTGTCGCGTTCCTCGCCGGTATCTTTATCGCAGTTGCCTATGTCGTTTTGGCAGACATGCTCAATACCCGCATCCGCGGTGCCGAAGAGGCAGAAGAGCTCCTGGGCATTCCCGTTGTTGGCCGAATTCCGGCTATGAAAGGTGGTAAATAGGCATGGCTAAGGCAAAGAACACCGATAAGCTCGTTGTACAGAATGCCGCCAAGACCCTTCTGGCCAACATCCGCTTTGCGAGCGTGGACGACCCCATTCGCACCATCACCGTTACGTCCTCGATTCCCAACGAGGGCAAGTCTATGGTTTCCATCAACCTTGCCCAGGCTATCGCCACCAGCGGCAAGAGCGTCCTGCTGGTCGAGGCTGATATGCGTCGCAGGTCCCTTGCAGATATGCTCGGCGTCCGCTCCCGCGGCGGACTCTATGCAGTCCTTTCCGAGCAGGTTTCTATTGACCAGGCGATTGTCGAGACGGGTCAGAAGAACTTCTACTTCCTCGATGCCGAGCCGCATATTCCCAATCCTGCCGACATCATCGTCTCTCACCGCTTTGCCAAGCTGGTAAAGGCACTGTCCGCCAAGTTCCAGTACGTCATCTTTGATGCTCCTCCGGTCGGCACCTTCATCGATGCTGCCGAGATCGCAAGTCTGACCGACGGTGCGCTTTTTGTCGTGCGTGAGGATTTCACCAAGCGCGAGGAGGCGCTCAACGCCATCGGTCAGCTTAAGAAGTCCGAGAAGGTCAAGCTCATCGGTACCGTTATGAACTACTGCGAGACCGAGACCAGCGAGTACTACTACTCCTACTACACCAAGGACGGTAAGAAGGTGAAGAAGGGCTCCGACGATCAGGGGACTTCCAAAAAGGGCATCTTCACCAACCGAGCAAACGTTTAGTTGATTAAGGCTGACCTATGCGTGACATTCATTGCCATATCTTGCCGGGTGTAGACGACGGCGCCGCCGATCTCGATGAGAGCTTGGCGATGCTCGAGGCTGCCAAGCGGGCCGGTGTAACCAGAATCGTTTGCACTCCTCACTGCCGTGATCCCTATTTTGATTACGACAAGATGTGGGATGCCTTTGAGCTGCTGCGCGATAACGCTGACGGTTTTCCGCTCCAGATGGGCTTCGAGGTCAACCATCGAAAGCTCGTTGAGCTTGGTATCGATGCCGCGGAGCACTTGCATTTCGATGGGACCAACGAGTTTCTGCTCGAGCTTTCGACGCATGCCGATGCGTATGCGTTTAGAGAGTACGAGAACACGATTTACGATTTGCAGTGCCGTGGCTACCAGGTGATCATCGCTCATCCTGAGCGCTATCGTGCGGTTCAAAAGGATGTAAGCGTGGCGGAGCGCCTGGTCGATATGGGCTGCAAGCTGCAGGCTTCGGCGGACTTTATTGCCGGCGGTCGCTTTGGTCGCGAGAAAAAGCCGGCACAGCGCCTGTTCGATCAGAACCTGTACAGCTTCATCGCGAGCGATGCCCATAACGTGGGTCATTACGACTGCCTGGCGAAGGCTCGCGCGAAGTTTAGCGTGCGCGGAGCTCACTTTCGCTAAAATCTGTCCCTAACGTTCGCATTGAATGAAAGGGCAGCCATGGATATCCAACTTAAGACGGGATGCTTTGATGACGCGGCGTTGGTGCGCCGCGTCGTTTTTATGGACGAGCAGGGCTACGAGAATGAGTTCGACCAGATCGATGAGGCTTCTGACTGCATTCATGTGACGCTCTATGTAGACGGCGAGCTCGCCGGTTGCTCGCGCGTGTTTCCCGAAGAGCTTGAGCGCGCGGCTGATGCAGAGGCTCCGGTGTCGCCGGCGTGCGACTTGGACGAAGGCGTCGCGGCGGGGGAGACCTACATTATGGGGCGCGTGGCCGTGCTGCCGAGCATGCGCCGTCGCGGTTTGGCGAGCAAGATTGTCGAGGCCAGTGATACGTGCGCGCGTGATGCCGGCGCCAAGCTCATTAAGCTGCATGCTCAGGAATACGTGCTGCCGCTCTATGCCAAGGCGGGCTACACGCAGATTGCCCCGGTGGACTACGAAGACGAGGGCCAGCCCCATGCTTGGATGGCCAAGCGCGTAGATGGCAGATAGGGACGTTCCTTTCCTGCCGGCAGTTTGGGACACTCCTTGGCAATTGGCGCATCAGAGCGCTCTGACATACAGTTTTTCGATTCCGTATGTATATATGCGCGCTAATGGGTTATAAAATCTAAGTCTGAACATAGCAGGTCTGCGATGCGGCTCGGGCGACCGGGCCGTTTTTGCGGGCGGGGGTAGCGCGAAAGGACTGCACATGCGTCAATTTAAGACCGAGAGCAAAAAACTGCTCGACCTCATGATCAACTCCATCTACACCAATAAGGAAATCTTCCTGCGCGAGCTTATCTCCAACGCGAGCGACGCCGTCGACAAGCTCAACTTTAAGAGCCTGCAGGACCCGAGCGTTAAGATCGACCAGGGCGACCTGGCCATTCGCGTCTCCTTTGATAAGGACGCCCGCACCATCACGATTTCGGATAACGGCATTGGCATGACCGCCGAGGAGCTCGAGCGCAATCTGGGCACCATCGCTCATTCCGGCTCCGAGGAGTTTAAGACCGAGAACGCCGAGCAGCAGGGTTCGGATGTCGACATTATCGGCCAGTTTGGCGTGGGCTTCTACTCGGCTTTTATGGTCGCCAGCCATGTGAAGGTCGTCAGCCGCGCCTACGGCGAGGATGTCGCCCATGTGTGGGAATCCGACGGTCTTGAGGGCTACACCATCGAGGACGGCGAGCGTGCCGAGCACGGTACCGATGTCATCCTGACGCTGCGCGAGAACGAGAAGCTCGATGCCGACGGCGAGGCCGAGACCTACGATCGCTTCCTGACCGAGTGGGGCCTCAAGAGCCTGATTCAGCAGTACAGCAACTATGTGCGCTACCCGATCCAGATGATGGTGTCCAAGAGCCGCCAGAAGCCCAAGCCCGAGGATGCTGGCGACGATTACAAGCCCGAGTACGAGGACTACCAGGAGCTCGAAACCGTCAATTCCATGACACCGATCTGGAAAAAGCGCAGCTCCGATGTCGAGCAGAAGGACTACGACGAGTTCTACAAGTCCACGTTCCACGACTTTGACGATCCGGCACGCACTATCAGCTTCCATGCCGAGGGTACGCTCGAGTACGACGCCCTGCTGTTTGTGCCGGGCCGCGCCCCGTTCGATCTGTACAGCAAGGATTACGAGAAGGGCCTGGCGCTCTACAGCTCCAACGTGCTGATTATGGAGAAGTGCGACGACCTGCTGCCCGACTACTACAACTTTGTCCGCGGCGTCGTGGATTCCGCTGACGTGTCGCTCAACATCTCGCGTGAGACGCTGCAGCAGAACCGTCAGCTCAAGGCCATCGCCAAGCGCGTGGAAAAGAAGATTACCGCCGATCTTGAGGATATGCGCGACAATGACCGCGAGGTCTACGAGAAGTTCTTTGAGAACTTTGGCCGCGGTCTTAAGTACGGCATCTACTCGAGCTACGGCATGAAGGCCGATGAACTCGCCGATCTGCTGCTGTTCTGGTCTGCCAAGGAGCAGAAGATGATTACCCTGGCCGAGTATGCCAAGGGCATGCCCGAGGATCAGAAGGCCATCTACTACGCCGCCGGCGACTCGCGTGAGCGCTTGGCTAAGATGCCCGTGGTGAAGGGCGTGCTCGACCGCGGCTATGACGTGCTGCTGCTGACGCAGGATGTGGATGAGTTCACCTTCCAGGCCATGCGTGAGTACGTTGCCGCCGATATGCCCAAGATCTACGAGGACGATGCTGCCCGCGAGGCTGCCGAGAAGGCTGTGGCCGATGGTGCCGAGCCCGAGGTCGAGGATCGTCATCTGGAGCTCAAGAACGTCGCGACCGGTGATCTTGACCTGGCGACCGAGGACGAGAAGAAGGAGGCCGAGGACGCCACCAAGGAAAACGAGGACCTCTTTAGCGCTATGAAGGAGGCGCTCGGTGACAAGGTCGAGAAAGTTGCCGTCTCCGCGCGCCTGACCGATGCCCCCGCTTGCATCACCACCGAGGGCCCGCTTTCGCTCGAGATGGAGAAGGTGCTCCAGAAGGGACCCGAGGGCGCGCCCGACGGCATGCCCAAGAGCCAGCGCGTGCTCGAGCTCAACGCCAAGCACCCGGTCTTTGACAAGCTTGTCGCTGCCCAGAAGGCAGGCGACGCCGACAAGATCAAGCAGTACTCCGGGCTGCTCTATGACCAGGCTCTGCTGGTCGAGGGCATCCTCCCCGAGGACCCCGTGGCCTTCGCAGCAGCTGTCTGCAACTTGATGTAGTTAGGTAGTTACGCGGTTTTACCAAACCGCGTAACAGCTCGACGCTGCCCTCAGTTCCGCCGTTCTAACGAACGGCGGACCAGTCGACGCTGCGCGGGCGCCAGAGCGACAACTTGTCATTCAAAGAGGACGGCATGACCAGAAGGTCTATGCCGTCCTCTTTTCATGCCAATTTGTTCGCTCTGGCGCCCGCTCGCTGGCATTGCCAAAACATCGACGTTGCCGTGGTCCTAAGTAGTCATTGGGGACGTTCTTGTTTGACTAGTCATTTAAGAACGTCCCCGATGACTATTTGAATTGCTAATTTGTGCGGGTTGTGGTTTTGTGACCTGCTGAAATTTAGGATACTGTACATCTGTACGCTAACTCATCTTCGTAGTATATTGCTACCCGCAAAACTCAGCACCATTGTGCCGTGAGGCACTAAAGCGCCTCCGTACAATGGTTGTCGATAGTACGATTCGATTCAACGACAGGATGGATGGTCCAAGCGTGAGTCTCGGCAGCAAACTATCCAACGCAAAGGTCTCCTTTGCGATCTTTAAGCGCGACATCAAGCGATTGCTCGTGAACCCCGTCGCCCTGGTGGTTACTTTGGGCGTGTGCGTCATTCCCTCGCTGTATGCCTGGTACAACATCGTGGCTAACTGGGATCCGTACGGAAACACCCAGGGTATCAAGATTGCCATCGCCAACAACGATCGGGGCACCCAAAACGACTTGGTGGGCGAGCTCAACGCGGGCGACCAGGTCGTCGATCAGCTCAAGGAGAACGATCAGCTGGGCTGGACCTTCGTCGATTCGGCGGCCGACGCCAAGGAGGGCGTCGAGAGCGGTGAGTACTATGCGGCCATCGTAATCCCTAAGAACTTCTCGGATAACCTGGTCTCGATGCTCGACGGCAACTACCATCAGCCCAAGCTTACGTACTACGTCAATGAGAAGAAGAGTGCTATTGCGCCCAAGGTTACCGACACCGGTGCAAGCACCATCGAGGAGCAGATCAACTCGGAATTTGTCTCCACAGTGGGCGAGACCGTTGCCAGCATCGCCAAGGATGCCGGGGTCGATTTAAAGGACAAGGCAACCCAGACTCAGAATTCGTTGGCTGGTTCGGTATCAGAGGCATCCGGTACCTTGGGTGAGGTGCGCGATTCGATTGGCGACATGAATGCCGCCATCGATAAGACGAGTGGCGCTATCGCCTCGGCTGATGCCGCGTTGGCGGGCCTGCAGGGTCAGACGCCCTCTCTAACGCAGGCAATCGCTCAGGGCAATGACCTGCTGGGCGAGGCGCGCGCTACGGCGGGCAACTCTGTCGCCTCGCTCTCCAAGGCACTCTCGGAAGGCAGCCTTGCGCTCACCAAGACGTCAGCCTCCGCGAACGCTGCGATTGGCAAGCTGACGGGCGCGGTCACATCTACGACCACCCGCATCGACAACTCGCTTGAGTCTCTCCAAGCGACGATCGACCACAATAAGGCCGTTATCGGGCACTTGGAAATTCTCGTTAATGACACGTCGACAGGTTCCAAGGAAATTGACGCGCGCATTGTATCGACCATCGATTTGCTCCGCGAGCAGAATGAAAAGCTTCAGAGCATCAAGGACGGTCTGTCTGCGCAGTCGAGCGCCATGGCGAATGACGCCGCGGCTGTCTCGGGCGCCAGCGACGCTATCAATAACGCAATCCAGACCGGTGCGACCAACCTTGGCCAGGCCCAGACGGACCTGGGTCAAAACGCGCTGCCGAAGGCCTCGAGCGCGCTTGATTCATTTGCCGCCGTCTCGGGTGATCTGACGGGAATCGTGTCTGGCCTCACGCCTACTATTGCAAGTGCGCGCGGTACGCTTTCGCAGCTTAACGCTACGCTCGGCCAGGCCAAGACCACGCTGTCCCAGACCGATTCCTCGCTTGCCAAGGTCCAGGACAAGCTTGCGACCGCAGCCAATGACATCGCGGCGCTGCAGACCTCTGAGTCTATGGGCGAGCTCGCCGACCTTATGGGCGTCGATGTCAATGACGTGGCAGATTTCATGGCCTCTCCGGTCGAGCTGACGTCCAAGTCGATCTATCCGGTCAAGAGCTTTGGCTCGGGCATCGCTCCCTTCTACACCAACCTGGCGCTTTGGGTGGGCGGTTACGTACTCATCGCCATCTACAAGCTCGAGGTCGATCGCGAGGGCATTGGCAGCTTTACGGCGCGCCAGGGCTACTTCGGCCGTTGGATGCTCCTGGTGATCCTGGGCGCGCTCCAGGCCACCATCGTTACGGTAGGCGATCTGGTGATTGGCGTGCAGTGCATCAACCCGCTGCTGTTCGTGCTGGGCGGCATCGCCATCTCGTTCACCTACGTCAATATCATCTATGCGCTGTCCACTACGTTTAAGCACATCGGCAAGGCAATCGGCGTCATTCTCGTCATCGTGCAGATTCCGGGTTCGTCGGGCATGTATCCCATCGAGATGATGCCCGGCTTCTACCAGTGGCTGCACCCGCTGCTGCCCTTTACCTACGGCATCAATTTGCTGCGCGAGACGGTCGGCGGCATGTACTCGTTTAACTACCTGTTTAACCTGTGCATTCTGGGCGTGTTCTTGATCGTGGCGCTCTTTATCGGTCTGCAGCTGCGTCCGCTGCTGCTCAACCTTAACCTGCTCTTTGATAAACAGCTTTCCACGACGGGTATGATGATCTGCGAGTCCAACGACCTGCCGCGCCAGCGCTACTCGCTGCGCACGGCCATGCGTGTCATGCTCGATTCCGATTCGTACCGTCGCGAACTGCTCGATCATGCGGTCGCCTTTGAACATCGCTACCCGTACTACATCAAGGGCGGTTTTGCCGCCGTGGTGGGCGTTCAGGTCCTGCTCTTTGTCCTGTCGACGGTTCTCGATATCGACAATAACGGCAAGATCATCCTGCTTGTCATTTGGATCATCTCGGTTATTGCCATCTGCGGCTGGCTTATCAATATCGAGTACATCCGCTCGAGCCTCAACACCCAGATGCGCATCTCGGCGCTTTCGGATGAGGACCTGCGCCGCGAGATGCGCGAGCACACGGCCGCCATTCCGGCCGCTCGTCGCATGTTCGGCTTGAATGCGAGCGAGCGGGGGTCTGAACCCAAGACTCAGGCTGTCAACCAATGTGGTCATCGCGATGCGGCCCATGTGCCCGAGAACGGGGATGACACGTTTGTGATGAATGAAAAGAACGCCCCGCTCGGCAAGCACTCCAAAGGAGGTGAGGCATAAATGAAGAACATCCTGCATCTGTTTAAGCGCGATGTCCAAAACGTGTCTCGCTCCGTAATCGGCTTGGTTGTCGTGATGGGCCTCATTATCGTACCGTGCCTGTACGCGTGGTTTAACATCGCCGGCAGCTGGGATCCGTACGGCAACACCGGCAATCTTAAGATCGCCGTGGTCAACACCGATGAGGGTTACGAGAGCGATCTGATCCCCGTCGAGGTCAACGTGGGCGAAAACGTGACCGCCACCCTGCGCGGCAACGAGAACTTCGACTGGGTTGTGCTCAACGATCGAGAAAAGGCCATCGAGGGCGTCAAATCGGGCGCATACTATGCGGCTGTCGTTATCCCTAAGACGTTTAGTGCCGATATGATGACGCTCTTTTCGACCGACGTTAAGCATGCCGATATCGAGTTTTACGAGAATCAGAAGGCCAACGCCATCGCGCAGATCGTGACCGAGAAGGGTTCGAGCGCCGTTCAGAACCAGGTTAACGAATCTTTTACCGAGACCATTACGAGCATCGGTCTTAAGACGGTGTCCAGCCTGCTCGATTACATGAGCACCGACCAGGTCAGCAACTTTATCGCCAACCTGTCCTCGACGCTCGGCGATTCGATTGGGGACCTGCAAGACGTTCAGGCTAATGCTTCGTCGCTGGCGGGCATTTTGAGCTCTACGTCCGATTCGTTGACGTCGGCGAGCGGTATGCTCCAGCAGACGGGTACGGTCGATGAGTCGACCAAGCAGTTGATGGAGCATGCCAAGAGCGGCATGAGCGATTCCAAAGAAGCGCTGAAGGCCGCCAACGACGCCATCAACGCCGCGATTGACGGAAGCGCGGGCTCGTTCGACAACGTGTCCGCCGAGCTTGCGAAGGCATTCGATGCCGCGAATCAGCATGTCGACCTTACGGTGTCTCAGCTCAACGATGCCGCGGCGGCGCTCAATACACGTGCCGACGATATCGACGCCACGGCCGACCAGCTCCGCGGCTTTGCCGAGCAGGTCAGTGACGAAAAGCTCCAGGAGAGCCTTAAATCTGTGGCAACATCGCTGGGCAGGATCGCGGTGGAGTATCGCAACAACGCCAAGGACCTGACGGCAACTGCTAAGTCCCTTTCTGACAGCATGGCAGAGGTCAACAGCACGCGTGCCGAGGTCGATCAGGCCATCGCCGATGCCAAGGCGGGCATTTCGGGCGCCAAGTCCGACTACGATTCCACGTTCTCGGTTAAGGCCAAGGAGCTCAAGAAGACGGTTTCGGGCATCCTGGACTCGCTCGATGGCATCTCGGGCGATCTGGATAGCGCCGTAGACGGCCTGACCGACGCATCCGGTTCGCTGGCAAAGGGCCTCTCCAAGGCTGCAAAGCTGGTCAACAAGGCTTCCGATCAGCTGGGCGAGGCGTCGGACAAGATCAGCGCGTTTAAGGACGAGCTCGATGGCGCCCTGATGTCGGACGACCTTGCCACGATCAAGACGATGATTGGCAACGACCCCGAGGGTTTGGCCGTGTCGCTTTCCGGCCCCGTCGCGCTCGATCGCAAGCCGGTCTATCCGATTCGTAACTACGGTTCGGCCATGGCGCCGTTCTACACGATTCTGTCGCTTTGGGTCGGCTCGATCGTGCTGGCGGCCATGATGAAGGTCTCGGTTGACGATGAGCTCATCAACGAGCTCATCCCCGTGCGCCTGCACGAGATTTACCTGGGTCGCTACCTGTTCTTTGGCGGTCTGGCTCTACTGCAGGCAACGCTCGTGTGTGCGGGCGACATCCTGTTCTTTGGCATTCAGTGCGACAACCCGCTGCAGTTTGTGCTGGCGGGCTGGGTCGCGAGTCTCGTGTTCTCCAATATCGTCTACACGCTCACCGTGTCGTTTGGTGATATCGGCAAGGCGCTCGCCGTCGTGCTTCTGGTCATGCAGGTCGGCGGTTCGGGCGGCACGTTCCCCATCGAGATGACCGGCCCCGTGTTCCAGGCGATCTATCCGTTCCTGCCGTTCACTCACGGCATCAACGCTATGCATGCTGCCATGGCCGGCGCCTACCATATGGAGTACTGGGTTGAGCTGGGTATTCTGGCGAGCTATCTGATTCCGTCGCTGGCCCTGGGCGTCGTCTTCCGCCGCCCGGTCATCAAAGCCAACGACTGGATCATCGAAAAACTGGAGTCAACCAAATTAATCTAGTTACGCGGTTTTACCAAACCGCGTAACGGCTCGACGCTGCAAACGCCCCTAAGCGGCAATCTGACGTTCAATTTCAAGGGCGCGACCAGAAGGTCAGCGCCCTTTCATTTCACGTCACCTTGCTCGCTTAGGGTCGTTTTCGCTGACATTGCCGGAGCATCGAGGTTCACTTTGCCGACGCTTTAGCGGGCTGGATTGCACGGGCTGCTTGGTTGTTGCTACAGTAGCGGGGCGTACCGGGGATCCGGTGCGCCCTGTTTTTATTTGACCATGAGGCGGCGCGCAGCCTTACGCGTGCGGACACCACGCCCAGATTGAGTGCGAGGATGTTCCATGGCCCAATACGCTGCCAACGAAATCGAAAACATGCCTGATAGCCCTGTGGCCCGTGAGGATTTGGGCGCGGGCGGTATTCCCCGGGGTGCCGGCGCACGCTCGCCGCTGTTCTGGAAAGTTCTGCTACTTTCGGTGGCGGTCATCTGGGGCTACTCCTTTACCACTATGAAGGGCGCGCTCGACACCATTCCGGTGTTCGAGCTGGTCTACGTTCGCTTTCTCCCGGCATCACTGGTTATGTTTGCCATTTTCCATAAGCGCATCATCGCTCATTTCAATGCCCGCAACCTGATCGTCGGGCTTGGCATGGGCGCGCTCATGTGGGGTGCCTACGGTTTGCAGACGATCGGCCTGGCACAGACCACGGCAGGCAAAAGCGCGTTTTTGACGGGCACGTACTGTATCTTGGTTCCGTTTGCGAGCTACGTCCTAAGCGGCGAAAAGCTTACCCGTTACAACTTGGGCGCCGCGTTGCTGTGCCTGGCGGGCATTGGCTTGGTGGCGCTCGATAGCGTCGAGTTCAATGCCGGCGATGCCATTACGCTGGGCGGCGCGGTCTTCTTTGCCATCCAGATGGCGGTGACCGCCAAGTACGGACGCAAGATGGACATCAACGTCATCACGTTTTGGATGTTTGTGGGCAATGGTGTCCTAAGCCTGATCTCGTCGCTGTTGTTCGAGACCCAAGCGCCCTCGTCTGTATGGACGCCGGATTTTATCGGTGTAATGGTCTTTCTTTCGGTGGGTTGTACGTGTGTTGCCCTGCTCGTCCAAAACGTTGGATTGGCGCACGTTCCGGCCTCGACGGGCTCGCTGCTCCTTTCGATGGAGTCGCCCTCGGGTGTGCTGTTCTCGGTGCTGTTGATGGGGGAGGCGCTCACCTCGCGCCTGCTTGCCGGCTTCGCGCTCATCTTCCTGTCGATTATTTTGAGCGAGACGCATTTCGATTTCTTGCGCCGAAAATCACACCCGCAATTGTAAACAACTTGTTGCGCCGCCCTCCCAGGGCGGCATTTTTTATGTCATGCCCTTACAGTTGTGCCTTGCACTTTACGCTATCAAAGTGCGTGCTGCAAAAACGTTACTGGAGGGCATCTATGGCACCAGCTCTGTCCGATTTTCAACCGCAACCAGCGCCTCAGGCTACCACAGCGGCGCAGACCGCTATCGGTGACGGTCTTGTCGCAGAAGCTCAGGCTTTTGCAGATGAGCTCGCTGCGTGGCGACACGATCTACACCAGATGCCTGAGCTCGGTAACAATCTTCCGCAGACGTCTGCCTATATCCGGGCACGTCTGGACGAGATGGACATCCCCCATACCACGCTCGTCGACGGTTCCTGCGTCGTTGGCCTGATCGGTGCCGGTGCGGCCGCGGCCGCTCAGGGCAATGGCACGTGCAAGGACGAGCAGGCCGGCACGGTCGTTATGCTGCGTGGCGACATGGATGCCCTGCCCGTTGTCGAGGAATCTGGCGAGCCCTTTGCATCCACCAATGGCTGCATGCATGCTTGCGGTCACGATATGCACGCGACGGCGCTGCTTGGTGCGGCGCGCCTGCTCAAAGCTCGCGAGGCCGAGCTCGTCGACGCCAATGCCACCGTCAAACTGCTGTTCCAGCCGGGCGAGGAGACCTTTGAGGGGGCACGCGCAGCCATCGCCGACGGCCTGCTGCAGAACCCGCGCCCTCAGGCGGCCTTTGCCATGCATGTCAACAGCCAGTCGCCGCTTGGCCTGGTGCTCTACGGCAGTCCGGCGCTCTCGGGCGTGTACGGTTTCCGCATCACGCTGCAGGGCAAGGGCGGCCATGGCTCGAGCCCCGAGATCTGCATCGACCCCATCACGGCGGGCGTGCATGTGCACCTGGCGCTCCAGGAGCTTATCTCCCGCGAGGTGCCGGCGGCCAAGGAAGTCGCACTTACCGTTGGTAAGTTCGCTGGCGGCCTGGCGGCCAACGTCATCCCCGACACCTGCGTGCTCGAGGGAACGCTGCGCGGCTTTGATGTTGAGCTCATGGAGCACCTCAAGACCCGCATCGCGGAGGTCGTTAACGGTGTTGCCACAACATATCGTACGCCGGCGACCATCGAGACGCTTTCGGATGTTCCGCCGCTTGTACTCGACAGCGATATGACTCAGGCGTCGCTTGGCTACGTGGGCGCAGTGCTGCCCAAGGCGGCTTTCTTGCCGCTTTTCCATGCCATGGCGAGCGAGGACTTTGCGCTTATCTCGAGCGAGATTCCGAGTGCGTACTTTACCGTGGGCGCGGCCGTAACCGACACGGACGAACACTTTGCCCAGCACCATCCCAAGGCACGTTTTAACGATGCCGAGCTTCCTCTCGGCGCCGCGGCCTATACCGCCGTCGCTTTGGGCTATATCGCCGACCACCGGTAGCACCCAACCTTGCCTTTCAAGCCTGCGGGCATGGCCGTAAGGCCTATGCCCTTGTCTTTCAAGGCAATCTTGGGCACTACCGGCGCTCGGCGCCGGCTATTCGTTTGTTAAATAAGGAGCAGTATGTCCCAGCAGCGTAAGTTCTTCCCCGGCTGGCTCGTGGTGACCTCCGGCTTTGTGATCATGGCCACGTGCTACACGATTTTCGTCAACTGCATGAGCCTGTTCCAGCCGCTCATCGTCAGCGACCTGGGCATTTCCCTTGCGCAGTACAACATCTCCAATGCCATCTCCACCGTGGTGAGCGTCGTGGGTTCGCTCGTTATCGGCCATGTTGCCGATAAGGTGAGTGGCCGCGTATTGGGCTCGCTCACCGTTATCGCTACCTCGGCGGTGCTCGCGGGCATGAGCTTTGTCGGTGAGCTTTGGCAGGTCTACGTGCTCTTTGCCGTTTCGGGCTGTTTCGCTGTGGCCTCGACCCGTCTGCTCATCAGCCTAGTGACCGCCAACTGGTTTACCGCCAAACGCGGCCTTGCCATTTCCATCGCACTTTCGGGCTCGGGCTTTGGCGGCGCTATTCTGTCTCCCATCGTGAGCTCGCTTATCGTGAGCGTTGGCTGGCGCTCTGCGTTCCTGGTACTCGCTGCCGTCTGCATGGTGGCGGCACTGCCCATCACGGCCTACTCCTTCCGCACCAAACCTTCCGAGATCGGCCTTAAGCCGCTCGGCGAGAACCCGGGCGATCCGTCCGTCTCGACGGCTGGCGACAAGGACGAGCACACGGCGCCCGAGGTTAGCGTCGGCTGGTCTCGTATCAAGAAGAGCTCGGCGTTTTGGCTGCTTGTCGTCGCCTTCCTCTTTATGGGTCTCGTTAACGGCGCCATCTTGCCCAACCAGGTCACCAACATGACGAGCGTTACCGTCAACGGCGCCAAGATCGTCACGGGCGGCCACGATCCCATGTGGGCAGGTACCGTGCTTTCGGCCTATATGGTCACCGTCGTTGTCGCCAAAATTTCGCTCGGTGCGATCTATGACCGCTTTGGCCTGCGCTTTGGCAATATCCTTGGCTCCGTTGCGTGCATTATCGCCTGCGTGGCGCTGTGCTTCCCGACGACGGACCTCGGTCCTATTGTCGCCGCTGTGAGCTTTGGTATCGGAACGTGCATGGGCACCATCACGCCTACCATCGCCGCGTCCAAGCAGTTTGGCATGGCCGACCTCGGCAAGGTCACGGGCACTATCACCTCGCTCGAGATGGTCGGCGGCACCGTGGGCGCTATCGTCTCGGGCGTGCTGTTCGATGCCACGGGCTCCTTTGCGAGCACCTGGATCGTGTGCCTGGCGTGCTCCGTGGTCATGCTCGTATTCCTGCTGGCCTCGGAGCCCATCGCCGCCAAGCTGCGCGCGAGCGTGGCGGGGGAGTAGACGTCCGTTGCTCTTTTCTGTTCGCCCCGTTCTGTCCGTGGCCGCCTTGGAAGCCGAATGGATGCTCGTA
>CABUSL010000027.1 GCA_902494295.1 uncultured Collinsella sp. | reverse complement strand
TTTACCGAGCCCATGCGCAGCCTCTATTACGGTTCGTACAGCCTGCCGCCCTTCCAGGTGTACTGGAGCTGGGAGATTTTTGTGAAGTGCGCCGTGGTTCCCGCTGCCGCGCTCATCCTCATTACGCTGGTGGGCCTGCTTCGCAAGATGGGCAAGACGCCGTTGCAGTTCCTTCGTCACGAGGCGAGCGGCAAATCGGGCACCAAGCGCGGCTTGCAGCTGCCGGAGCGCATGGGCTTTGTCTCGCGCTTCCGCCTTCGTATCTTCCTGCGCAACCTGGGCAACTTCGCCACGCTCTTCGTGGGCATTGCATTTGCGTCGCTGCTGCTGCTCTTTGGCCTGGCGATTCTGCCCACGATGACGCACTACGCGGACAACCTCGAGACAGGCCTGGTCGCCGAGCACCAGTACACGCTCAAGGCGCCGCTGGAGCTCGAGGGTACTGCCGAGGAGCGCGAGCAGTGGTCAGCACTCGAGCGCTTGCAGTCGGTTGACGGCGCGCTGCTTTCCGCCGCTCAGGATGCCGATGACGAGCTTGACGACGCGGCCGATGCGGCGCAAGCGGCAGCCGATGCCGCGACCGCATTTCCGTCTGCCGAGAGCCTGACTGCGGCGCAGGATGCGCTTGCCAAGGTCCAGGACAAGAAGGATGCGCTTTATGCGCGCCTCGATGACCTTGCCGATGCCCTCGGCTGCGACCGCGACGAGGCTATCGACCTGATCGACAAGGCCTCTAAGATCGACACCGACAACGATGATATCCACCCGGTCAACACGATCGACAACGGTGCAGGCGCAATCGCGCAGGCCGAGAAATACGCCGTCTACCAGCTGCAATACGATCGCGGCGACGGAAATGGCGAGGAGACGATTTCCGTTTACGGCATTTCATCCGATTCGCGCTATTGGAAAGACCTCAACGTCGGCGACGGGCGCGTCGTCTTTGGCGGCGGCCTGCTCGACAAGTTTGGCTGGAGCGAGGGGCAGAAGGTCACGCTCGGCGACAAGTACGAGGGCGAACATTATTCCCTTGAGTACGCGGGCAAGGACTGTGCCTGGGGCTCCAAGTCGGACATGAATATCTATATGAGTATCGAAGACTTTAACGAGCTGTTCGGCAACGACGCCGCCTACTTTAACGGCTATGTGAGCGATGAGAAGCTCGACCTTGATTCGCGCTACTTTGCCGGCGACACCACGCCCGACGACATGCGTGCCGTGGGCGACCAGTTCATCGGCATGATGAGCAAAATGATCGGCATGATGGTTGGGCTCGCGGTGTTTATCTTCCTGCTGTTTATGTACCTGCTGACCAAGGCTGTGATCGACCACAGCGCCCGTTCGATCAGCTACATGAAAGTCTTTGGCTATCGCGATAGCGAGATTTCGCATCTGTACATCCGCTCGATCACGTTGTGCGTGGCGGCGTCACTCGTGCTGAGCCTGCCGGTCATTATTGGCTCGCTCACGGCCATCTTCCGCTCGATGCTGCTCGCCTACAACGGCAATATCGAGATCTACGTGCCCGCTTGGTCCATGGCGGCGTGCGTGGGCATTGGCTTTGTGACCTACCTGGTCGTGGCGCTGCTACACACGCGCTCCATCAAGCGCGTGAGCCTCTCCGAGGCGCTGAAGGTCCAGGAATAGAGAACCACCCGCACGCGGGGGCACGAACCGAAGGAAGGGTGCCCCCGCGTTATTTGCCCGCCAGGCCCGACGTGGGCAAACGCGCGCAACGTCAGACTTCCCCGAACAGAAGGAGACCCATGGCAAGATCGGCAGAGGAGCTCAAGCAGCTCTCCATCAAGGAGTTCACCGAGGCGGCAAAGGTCTACGAATCCGGCCATGCCGGCATTTACGAGATGTGCAAGGACGACTATCCGCAAATGCTCGAGGAGCTTGAGCTCGAACCGTTCGAGGACGCGCTCGACGTGGGCTGTGGAACCGGAGCCGTCCTAGAACTGCTCCACGCCCGGTACCCCAGCAAGCACTTGACTGGACTCGACCTCACACCTGGGATGATCGACGTCGCCCGGGCAAAGCAGCTCGATAACGTCAGCTTTGTCGTCGGAGACGCGGAGGCACTGCCCTTCGAGCCCCGGAGCTTCGACGCCGTGCTCTGCTCCAACAGCTTCCACCACTACCCGCATCCGGAGAGGTTTTTCGCCGAGGTGGCACGCGTCCTTCGGCCCGGCGGGCGACTGGTCCTTCGCGACTACACCTCGAACGATGTCGCGGTCTGGCTCATGAACAACATCGAGCTACCGCTGGCACGCCTCTTGGGCCATGGCGACGTGCGCATCCTCAAGCTGTCCGAGCTACGCGCGCTCGTCGAGGAATCCGGGCTCACCCCGCTCAAGCTCGAGGCACAGAAGGGATTCCGCGCGCATCTGGTCGCGCAAAAGGGCTAGCGGTCCGCGCCAGGACGCTCCGTCACGCCAGGGCACGCCGTCAACGCCGCCACACCAGGGCACGCCATCAAACCAGATTGTGGCCACGCCAGAACGCGCCGCCAGACCAAGGCGCGCCGCTACAAACGTGACGGCGCGTCCCTAGCTGCCAGGCGGCGAGGCACTCATTTAAGTCCGTCCCCAATGAGTGGTTTCAGTCATTTAAGTCTGTCCCCAATGACTAGGTTCCGTACTTGACTTTAACTCTGCTTTAACTGGTACCATCCTCTATGTCTGTAACGCCATATAGACCGAGGGGATAGATCTATGACCGCAACTGCACCAGCAGCACCCGCTAAGGTGTACTTCACCAACCTGCGCACGCATGCTCGCGAGAGCCAGCTCGACAAGCTCAAGCGCCTCATCCGTCACGCCGGAATTGAGCAGATCGACTTTGAGAACAAGTTCGTCGCCATCAAGATTCACTTTGGCGAGCTGGGCAACCTGAGCTTTTTGCGCCCCAACTACGCCCGCGCCGTCGCGGATGTCGTGAAGGAGCTGGGCGGCAAGCCCTTCCTCACCGACTGCAATACGCTCTATGTGGGTAGCCGCAAAAACGCGCTTGAGCACATCGACACCGCCTACCAGAACGGCTTTACCCCGTATGCCACGGGTTGCCAGATCATCATCGCCGACGGCCTCAAGGGCACCGACGAGGCGCTCGTCCCGGTCGAGGGTGGCGAGTACGTGCGCGAGGCCAAGATCGGTCAGGCGCTCATGGATGCTGATATCGTGATCAGCCTCACCCACTTTAAGGGCCATGAGCAGGCCGGTTTTGGCGGCGCCATGAAGAATCTGGGCATGGGAGGCGGCAGCCGCGCCGGCAAGATGGAGCAGCATGCCGCCGGCAAGCCGAACGTCTCGACCGAGCACTGCGTTGGCTGCCGTGCCTGCGAAAAGATCTGCGCGCACAACGCTGTCTCGTTCACCGACACCCGCGAGCGCGAGCTTGCCAACGGCAACACCCGCACGGTCCACGTCGCTGCCATCGACCACGATCGCTGCGTGGGCTGCGGACGCTGCATTGCGGCATGCAACCAGGACTGCATCAAGCCCGGCTATGACGCCGCGGCCGACGTGCTCAACTGCAAGATCGCCGAGTATACGAAGGCCGTTGTCGACGGCCGCCCGAGCTTCCACATCTCGCTTGCCATGGATATCAGCCCCAACTGCGATTGCCATCCCGAAAACGATACGCCTATCGTCAACGACATCGGCATGTTTGCGAGCTTTGACCCGGTCGCCATCGACCAGGCCTGTGCCGATGCCGTCATGGCATCCGAGCCGCTGCCCAACACCGAGCTCACCGACAGCGCCGCCAAGATGGAGCATAACCACGAGCATCTGGAGGGCGAGCAGGCGCACGACCCCTTCTGCATCACGCATCCCGATACCGATTGGCGCGCATGCATCGCGCACGCCGAGAAGATCGGCCTGGGCACGAGCGAGTATGAGCTCATCGAGGTCAAGTAGCGCCTAGCCATTGGACATATCAAGCGCTTTTGGAGCGCAACGTTAGCAAAAGCCGCCCGTGAGCACAGTGCCTACGGGCGGCTTTTTGGAAGTGCTAGGGGGTCAGATAGACCAGTAAACCGTCCTATTTCCTAAAAATACTCGTCGAGGAAGTTGTCGACTGTGTTCCAGTAGAGCTCGGGGTCAACTTGCGCACTCTTGGCGTGGATGGCGCCATGGATAGTGAGCTTTTGCTTGACCTTGCTGGCGCACGCCTCGTAGTTTTGGTCGAGCATGCTGTACGGCACAAAGGTGTCTTGGTCGCCGTGGATAAACAGCATGGGAACCGTCGCGTGTTTGAGTTGCTCCACACTGCTCGCCTTATGAAAGTCGTAGCCCGCGCGCACGTTGCACACCAAGTTTGCTACATCGAGCAAGGGAAAGCTGGGCAGGCCGAACACGTCCTTGAGCTGCAGGGAAAACTCGTCCCAAACACTCGTATAACCGCAGTCCTCGATAATGCATTTCACGTTTGCGGGCAGAGACTCCCCCGCGACGTTCATGGCGGTTGCCGCACCCATCGACTCGCCAAAGACCAGGATGCGCGCCTCGGGGTCAGCCTGAACGATTTGCTCGATCCATGCGACGATGTCGAGGCGCTCGGGCCAGCCCATGCCGATATAGTCGCCGCCGGAGCGCTCGTGGGCGCGGGCGGCGGGTGCGAGTACGTTCATGCCGCGGTCGTGGAATCGCTTGACGTATCGGGCCATACCGATAGGCTCGTTGGTATATCCATGCAGGCAGACGGCGTAGTCGTGCGTGCTCTCCGACGCAGCATAATACCAGGCGGCAAGCTCGGTCCCGTCATCTGCGGTGAGGCTGCTGCTCTCGCGGTTTTCCTTAAACCACGCCCGTGCCTCGCCCTCCTCGGCGTCAATCTGCTCGCCCTTTTCGGCGTCCTTGCCGTCCTGCATCATCTTCATGGTGTATGGCGCGCGGGGATTCAGCGCGAAGTCAAACAGAAAGTTGCCGGCAAACCCCAGCAGCGCGACAACGAGCACCAGCGCAACGACGCCGGCTATCTTGAGCTTTCGATGGGAACGTGCGTTTTGAGACATAAGAAGCTTTCCTATAAGATGTTAATACATCAACATTTAATGCAAGCGCATTATGGACGTTCGCCGTTGATGCGTCAACAGGCAAAGAATGGGTAAACAAGGAGTCACGTATGGTGCAAATTTCGCACGTACCTAGACGCTTTGATATAGTGTTGAGAACTCTTTACGTTGGAGGATGTAACCGGCATGTCCGATTCGAGCGACAGTTCTAAGCCGCGACCCAAGACCGCGGCCGTTCCACACTACACGGTGGGCGAGGAGATCATGAACTCCGTCACCCATGGTGTCGGCTGCCTGCTGGGTATCGCGGGCCTGGTGCTCCTGATCGTATTCGCTGCCCTGCGCGGCGGAGGCCCGGCCCACATGGCCGCGGCAATTGTCTATGGCGTCAGCATTATCCTCGAATACCTAGCCTCCACGCTCTACCACGCGATTCAGCCCGCGCGCGCCAAGCGCGTGTTTCGCATCATCGACCACAGCTGCATCTACCTGCTCATAGCCGGCAGCTATACGCCGTTTTGCCTCATCACGCTCGCAAACGACGGCGGCGCTGTGCTGTTCTTTGCCGTATGGGCCATCGCCATTATCGGCATCGCCCTCGAGTGCTTTATGCGCGAGCGCCAGCCGCACTGGGTAAGCGGCCTGGTCTACCTGCTGATGGGCTGGCTCGTTGTCTTTAAGCTGCCCGAACTTGTGGCGCTGCTCAACCCCGTGGCACTTGCCCTGCTCGCCGTCGGCGGCGTGTGCTACACCGCGGGCGTGCCGTTCTATATCGCCAAAAACGTGCGCTATCTTCACAGCGTGTTTCACCTGTGGGTACTCGCCGGCAGCATCTTCCAGTTCATGGCGGTGATCCTCTTCGTAATCTAGCGACCACGCCTGCGCGCCCGCGTCCTTGTTTGGGCGCCGGTGCAATTGCCGTATCCGCCGTCAACGTTTTAATCCGACGTCCCGAATCTTGGAGGTTCGAGAAACTCCCGATGGACATAACCATCTCCCTTATCACCACCCTCGTTTTGACCCTCATCAACGGCTACTTCTCTATGTCCGAGATGGCGCTCACCACGGCCAAGCGCGCCGTGCTGGAGCACGAGGCCGAGGAAGGCGACAAACGCGCCGAGCGTGCCATTAAGCTAGCTGCCGACTCCGACCAGCTGCTCGCCACCATCCAGGTTGCCATTACGCTCGTGGGCTTCGCCTCGTCCGCCGTCGCCTCGACGAGTCTGTCCGACCCGCTCGCCACGTGGCTCATGAGCTTTGGCATCGCGCCGCTCTCCGCCATCGCGCGCGGCCTGGCGCCGGTCATCATTACCGTCGCGGTCGCCTTCGTATCCATCGTGATCGGCGAGCTCGTCCCCAAGCGCATCGGCCTGGCCAATGCCGAGGGCGTGTCCAAGCAGGTCGTGGGACCGTTGTCGTTTTTCCAAAAGATCGCCCGTCCGCTCGTGTGGCTGACTGGCGCTTGCTCCGATGGCCTGGCCCGCATTCTGCGCATCAAGAGCGCCGACGACCGCCAGAACGTCTCGGAAGAAGAGATCAAGTACATGGTCTCGGAGCAGGACGACCTGCTCGACGAGGAAAAGCGCATGATCCACGAGATCTTCGACCTGGGCGACACCGTTGCCCGCGAGGTCATGGTGCCGCGCGTGGACACCACCATGTGCGAGGACGACGAGACGGTCGCCGACGTGCTGTCCACCATGCGCCAGACCGGCTTTAGCCGCATCCCCGTCTATCACGAGGATCCCGACAACGTCGCCGGCATTGCGCACATCAAGGACCTGATTCAGCCCGCGCTCGACGGCAAGGGCGACCAGCCCATTGCCGGTTTTTTGCGCGACGCCACTTTTGTGCCCGACACCAAGGACATCCTGCCGCTGCTGTCCGAGATGCAGACCTCTCACGACCAGATCGTGGTGGTCGTGGACGAGTACGGCGGTACGGCCGGCATTATCACCATCGAGGACATCGTCGAGGAGATCGTCGGCGAGATCGAGGACGAGTTCGACCCCGACAACAAGTATCTCACGCGCCTTTCGCGCCGCGAGTGGCTCGTCGATGGGCGTTTTTCGTGCGATGACGCGATTGAGCTTGGTTGGCCGCTCGAGGAAAGCGATGATTATGAGACCATCGCCGGCTGGATTTTGGAGCTTTGCGACTCGGTGCCCGACATCGGAGAGGTGTTTGAGGTCGCGGGGTACAAGTTTAAAGTGCAGTCGATGCGTGGCCAGCGCATCTCGCTCATTCGCGTGATCGCTCCGGCCGAAACCGATAAGAAGGATTCCGAGTCTTCGGCAGAGAAGCCGGCGGCGTCGGGTGCGGGCTCTGTGTATCCGCACGATGGCGACGAGTAGGGCAAGGAAGAGTAGGGGAGAGTTATGGCAGGCCTGTTCAACATCCTTAAGGTCACCGTCAGCGAGGACAAGATCTGCGCGCATGTGCTGGTGAACCCCGGCATGCCGCTCATGACCTCGGAGGATATCGAGGCCACGGCGCGCGTGTATTACCTGGTGCCGGCGATTGCCAAGCACCTGTGCCTGGGTGATTCCGGTCGCGAGTTCCAGGACTGCATGGGCCAGACCGAGCTCTGCCACCTGCTGGAGCACGTGACGGTTGAGCTCATGAACGAGACCGGGCTTGCCGGCAGCATCTCGTGCGGCCGCACGCGCGTAAGCGAGCACGACGAGCGCGTTTTTGAGGTTGAGCTTTCGTGCCCCGACGACGCGCTGGCCATCGGCGCGCTGTCTTCGGCCACCTTTATGATGGACTGGGCGTACCTGCACGCCGACCAGCCTGCCCCTGACGTGGAAGGCACGGTCGCGGGCCTGCGCAACCTGGTGCTGGGCATGCGCGCCGAGGCCGAGGGCAAGGATCCTCACGAGGCCGTCGCCGCTGCGAACGGCGAAGATGCTGCCGGGGCCGAGGGCGCTGACGAGGGCGATGTGCCGGTCGACGCCGAGCCCGTTGCCGATGCGACCGCCGAGCCCGTTCCCACCGAGCCCCAGGGCGTCCCCAACTTTGACGACGAGCCCCAGGTGGCGATTGATACCGAGGGCGCGGTTGCCGAGAACCACGAGGCCTCCGCTGCCGTCTTTGGCGGTGCGGCGACGGTTCCGGCAGGACCTGCGCATGAGGGCGGCCTGCCGCTCGTGGACGGCGCCGGCGAGGACCCGGGTGCCACGGTGGCCATGCCGGCTATGCCTCAGGAGTAGGCCTACGCGTTTATCACCATCACGTACCTGCGCCTTTGCCGTACGCAGATGAGCGGAGCGGCAAGTGATGCGCTGCGGGTATAATGGACAGCATTCAAACGGTGGGCACCGACGTGCCCGCAGGAGAGGAATGATCATGGGTAAGACTTTCAGCTTTGTCTCCGGCGCACTTTTTGGTGCCGCTGCCGGCGCTATTGTCGGCGTTGCTCTGGCTCCGCGCTCGGGCGCCGAGACCCGCGCCATGGCTGCCGATATCGCCAACGACGCCTGGGACAATATGCGCGACACCTACGAGCACAGCGCCGAGGAGGCCCGTGCTGCGGTGAATGACTTTGGCCCGATGGTCGACGCCAAGACCGATGACCTGCGCGCCAAGGTCGATCTGGCCCGCGAGCGCATGGACCAGCTGCGCGAGCAGCTCAACGACGCCATCTCGGGCGGCAACGTGACGCCTGCCGCCGACGTCGTGGTCGAGAACGCCGTCGAGGCTGATACCGAGGCTGCGGAGCCCTCGACCGAGGCATAATGCGCGCCGGGGATTTTGTCGGCGCCAAGATCTATCGCAAGCCTACCGAGGACAAGCGCACCAAAAAGGACGGCACGCCGCGCAGCCCTAAAAAGCTCGGAAAGATTCACTTTCCGGTCTTTACCCCGGGCGGTACGCGCGTGGTCGGCTTTATGGTCCGCCAGTCCGATATCGCGGGCATGATCGAGCGCCCCGACCGATTCGTTGCGCTCGACGCCATTGGTGTCTACGAGGGCTCCATTGCGGTCGATGACGTCAAGGACACGTACGATGCCGCCGCTGCCAAGCGCCTCGACATCAACCTGGACGATTGCATCATCTGGGTCGGTATGGACGTGCGCACGGAATCGGGCGACGTCGTGGGCTATTGCTCGGACGTTGAGTTCAAGCCACGCTCGGGCATCGTGCAGGCATTCTATGTGACCGCCGGTGCTGCTTCGAGTGTTTTGGTTGGTGACACGCAGGTGCCGCCGACGATGCTGCGCGGCTATGCGGACGGCGCGATGATTGTTTCGGACGAGGTCAAGTCGCTCGGGTATTCGGGCGGTGCGGCTGCCAAGGCCGCCGAGGCCAGCGTCGTGGTGGGCGACAAGGTCAAAAAGGGCGCCAAGGTGCTCGACGACAAGGGATCGGTTGCCGTGGACAAGGGCAGTCGCGCACTGGGCAAGCAGCTCGGCAAGACGCGCGGCATGTTCAAGGCCTTTAAGGACGAATACCAAAAGGCGAGCGGAGGCTCGTCAAAAGCTACAAAATAGCGACGTACCAAATGATGGGAGGCAAGCCGGAGACCTGTTGCTCCGGCTTGCTGTGTTTATGGGGGAGGGCACATGCGCCAAAACGGATCCAACTTAAACGGGCGTTCGGGCGCGCGTCCGACGGCGCGCCGCGATCTGGGGCAGCTACCCAGCGGTCAGCGCAAGCGTCACCGTAAGCCCGGCGCGATGTATCTCAACCATAGCCGCGGCTTTAGCGACCGCAGCGCTCGCATCGGCAACAGCCGTACGCCCCGTCGTTCGTCTCGTCTGCCCTATGCGCTCATCGCCGTGGGTTGCGCACTCGTGCTGTTTATCGCTGCCGTCGTGGGCTACGTCAACCGCAGCGTGGACGTGGAACTCAACGGCCAGAAGACCGCGGTGCGCGTGGGCTCTACGCTGCAGAATCTCATCGACGACCAGGAGTTGACTGACACCTACGACGCAGGCGACCTGCTGGCCGTCGATGACAGCGTGCTCAAGCGCCATGGGGGCGAAAAGCTGTCGGTGAAGGTCGACGGCAAGCGCGTGAAGCAGGGCAAATGGGATAGCCGCGAACTTGAGGGCGGCGAGAAGGTGACGGTCAAGGATGGCCGCAACACCTACGAGAAGCACGAGGTTCAGGCTACGGTTATCGAGCCCAAGCTCAAGGTCGAGGGTACGGGCGCTATCGAGTATGTGCAGACGTGGGGCGTCCAGGGCCGCTCCGAGGTGTGGGTTGGTGAGCAGTCGGGCAAGACGCAAGACCGCGGCGAGGTTGTGCCCGCCACCGATTGCGTTGTTGCGTGCGCCAGCGTGGCGCCCAAGGGCAACAAAAAGTACGTGGCGCTGACGTTTGACGAGGGTCCGAGCGGCGCTACCAAGCAGATTTTGCAGGTGCTCAAGGAAAAGGGCGTCACCGCGACGTTCTTCCTTTCGGGCGATGCGGCCGAGGCCTCGCCTGCCACGGCCAAGGCGATTGTCGATGCCGGGTGCGAGATTGGATCCAACAGCTACAGCGACGATTCGCTCAAGGGTCAGGACCGTGAGGCGGTGCGCGAACAGATCACGAAAGGCACCGATGCGATTAAGTCGGCGACCGGCGTGAAGACGATGCTGCTGCGTGCTCCCTACGCTGCCTTTGACGAGCAAAACTGGATTGATGCGATGGACCTGGTCTCCGCCGTGGTCTCGTGGAATATTGACTCGGGCGATTGGCTGCTCAACGGTGCCGACGAGCAGGTCTCGACGGTGCTCGATTCGGTGACGCCGGGCAATATCGTGCTGCTCACCGATAGAGACGAATGCGCCGGGCAGACGCTCGAGGCGCTGCCGCAGATTATCGACGGCCTCATTGCCGACGGCTACAAGATCGTGACGCTCAGCGACCTGGTCAAGACGGACACGTCGCTGAGCAAAAAGCTCACCTCGCTGACGAAGGCCACCATGCCCAAGGACGCCGTGTTCCCCCAACTTGCCGAGGACGACGACACCACAGAGTAGACATCGGGTAGTCGTTTAAGAACGTCCCCAAAGGCTAAGTCACGGATGCGTCAGCGTTTGGTATGCCTGCAATGTGCAGCGCATAAATTCGATGCCGCAGGGCGATGCTGATGCTATAGTTACTGCGGTTAATGAGGGTCAAGAGAAAGGTTACAGGTGAAATCCAAACCTCGACCATACAGTCGATGACCCCATGCAGGTGCTTTTTGCGCATGCACGGGGTGTGAGCGTCGAGCGGCGTGCCGCCCGCGCATGCGTATACATATCCAGAAGCCCCCGGACGCCGCACGCGCGGCCGCGTCCGGAGGAATAATGATGGGGAGCACCATTGAATTATCTGAGTGAGATGCTCAAATTGCCGGTCTTGGACGTCGACGGCGAAAAGCTCGGCGTGGTCAACGATTTTGGTATTGCTACCGGCGAAGTTTTTCCGCACGTGACGTCGCTCGCGTTCCGCGGACCCGGCAAGACGCCGTTTATGATCAGCTGGCGCAAATGGGTCGACCGTATCGACGAGACGGGCGTGCACCTTAAGACGTCGGCCACCGAAATCCGTTTTTCGTACCTGCAGCCGACCGAACTCTTGCTTGCCCGCGACGTGCTCAACAAGCAGATTGTCGACACGCAGGGCATGAAGGTCGTGCGCGTAAACGACATCAAGTTTTCCATGTCGGGCGAAAACCAGCTGCGCCTGCTGGGCGCCGAGGTCGGTGCCCGCGGTCTGCTACGCGCCATCAGCCCCGCGCTCGAGCATATCGTCGAAGGCTTTATGAAGCACTTGGGCAAGCCGCTCAGCGAGGACATTATCGCCTGGTCTTACATGGACCTGCTCGATCGCTCGACTAAGAACATCCAGCTCTCGGTGTCGCACAAGACGCTTGGCGAGCTGCATCCTGCCGACATCGCCGACATTATCGAGCAGCTCGACCCGCGCCTACGTGCGCAGGTGTTTGCGCAGCTCGATACTGCCCAGGCCGCCGAGGCCATCTCGGAGTTCGATGACGATGAGCTTATGACCGAGATGCTCGAGGGTCTGTCCGACACCGACGCATCGTCGATGCTGGCCATGATGGACCCGGACGACGCCGCCGATCTGATCGACGAGCTCGATTACGAGAAGGCCGAGAAGCTCCTGCGCCTGATGGGCGTCAAGGAGGAGAAGGCGATTCGTAATCTGCTGGGCTACGAGGACAACACCGCCGGCCGCATCATGACCTCGGAGTTTGTCTCCCTGCCCGCCACGGCAACGGTCGGTGACGCCATCGAGGCGATTCGCGAGCTCGACGAGGACTTCGAGAGCGTCTACTACGTCTATACCGAGGATCCGAGCGGCATGCTGACCGGCGTGCTTTCGCTGCGCACGCTGATCGTAGCCGACCGCGACGCCACGCTGGGTCAGCTGGCCTATCGCGACCTGGTCTATGTGTCGCCCGACGAGGACCAGGAAGACGTGACGGACGAGATGACCAAGTACGACCTGGTTGCCATCCCTGTCTGCGACGAGAACCGTCATATCCTTGGTATCGTGACCTTCGACGACGCCATGGACGTTATCGCCGAGGAGCACCAGGAGGACCTGCAGATCGCAGGCGTCGGCTCGGGCGATAGCGCGTCCGACGACTCGACGAATGTGCTCAGCTGGTTCGTGCATCGCCAGTACTGGGTTGTCGTGTGGGGCATTGCCTCGTGCATCATGGCAACGGTGCTGGGGACGGCGCTCGGCTCCGCGCATCTGGTGGTGTTCCCCATGTGCGCCATGCCGCTCGTGCTGCTGGCGGCCTCGCGCATGGTGTCGTTCGTCAAGAACTACTTCCTGGAGTATGACGGTCACGATGACGAGCCCAAGCCGTATCTGGGGTTCTTCTTCCAGAGCACGGGCATGGGCCTGATCCTGTCGCTCGTGACCTACCTGTGCGCCCAGCTGGTGCGCACCGCCGCGTTCCCCGACGCGCCCATGTTTGAGGAACAGCTCTTTACCGGCTGCTTTAACATTGCGGCCATCGTCTGCCTGATTGGCAACATGAGCGCCGTGATTTACCTGATGGTGCTGTTCTGGCGTGACGAGCATGACCTCAACACGTCGGGCACCGCCATGAACGTCATTGCCGTCATGATCTCGTGCGTAGCGTACTGCGCCGCTGCGGTGCTGCTCACCATGTCGGTCATGGGTTAGGTGGTCGCGTGCAAAATACCAAGCAAAAGTCGGGCACCAAGCAAAAGTTGACCATCGCGGCCATCTTTGGCGCTATGGGCCCCGGTCTGCTGGCGGCGCTTTCGGGCAATGACGCCGGCGGCATTGCAACGTATTCCAGCGCGGGCGCCAGCTATGGCTACAAGATGCTCTGGATGCTTCCCGTCATGACTGTGCTGCTCATCGTGACGCAGGAGACCGCGGCGCGCTGCGGCTGCGTTACGGGCAAGGGCCTGGCATCGCTCATTCGCGAGCGCTTTGGCGTGCGCAAGAGTGTACTTGCTATGGCGGCGCTGTTGATCGCCAACACGGCTGTGACCATTTCGGAGTTTGCGGGCATCGCCAGCGGCCTCGCTCTCTTTGGCGTGCCGGCGAGCATCTCGGTGCCGTTGGTGGCGCTGCTGGTGTGGATGCTTACCATGTCGGGTAGTTTCCAGCGCATCGAGAAGATTCTGCTGCTGGTGAGCTGCGTATTCGTGACTTATATTGTCGCCGCGTTTATGGCTGGCCCCAACTGGGGTGAGGTCGCGGTCGACCTGGTCGTGCCTAACATTCAAAATGATCCCAGCTACGTGTCGCTCGTGGTCGCAACGATCGGTACCACCATCGCGCCGTGGATGATTTTCTTGGCGCAGAACAACGTGGTCGATAAGAACGCGGGCGAGGACGATATCGTGCTGCAGCGCATCGATACCGTGAGCGGCTCGCTTGCCGCCGATGTCATTGCCGGCTTTATTATCATCACGACCGGTACAGTGTTGTTCCCGGCGGGTATTCAGATTAGCGATGCCGCTGATGCCGCCCGCGCGCTGGAGCCTATTGCGGGTCAGTGGTCCACGGTGCTGTTTGCCTCGGGCCTGGTCGCGGCGAGCTTCTTGGCCGCCTGCGTGCTGCCGGGCGTTACGTCGAGCGCTATCTGTGAGGCATTTGGATGGGAGCGCGGTGCCGACCGCAGCTGGGACGAGGCCCCGGTCTATCGCGGCATCATTACGGCCATCATTGGTATCTCTGCCGTGCTGGTGCTTATGCCCGGCGTCGATTTGTTCCAGATTATGATGACCTCGCAGGTCATCAATGGCGTGCTACTGCCCGTGGTTCTGGTGTTCCAGGTGGTTATCGCCGCCGACCGTCACATTATGGGTGCCAACCGCAACGGCCGCGTGTGGAATGTGCTCACTTGGGCGACTATCGGTGTGATTACGGTGCTCACGGTCGTCATGTTTGTGCTGCAAGCGATGGGCTACAGCGCTTAGCGCCTCTTTTGGACTCCAAACAGGCCGCAGCGATGGGCTGCGGCCTGTTTTTACCCGCGACCTCTTGGGGCCGGCTCTAAAAGAGTGATTTTGGGTTGTTTGCTGCAGGTTACTTGTCGGTGCCCAGCTTGTGCGGCTTGAGAGCGAGCGCATTGACGAGCGCGTCGGTGGCAGACTTGACGGCTGCTGGCTGCGGATCGTTGACGTGGTCCTCGGGATGCACGGGCAGGTCCTTCTTGACGGCATCGTGGATCAAGTTGAGGTACTCAGTCACGCCAGTGGTCGATAGGTGCGTGCCATCGCCATCGAACAGGTCGTTGCGGTTGGCACTGTATCCGTACCAGTCGATAACGCGTACGTTCTTGTAGCGCGTAGCGGCGTTGGCGATGGCCTGGTTGGTAGAGCCAACCCACGGCTGCGGGCTGCGCGTGTTCACAAATACCACAATACGCTTATCTCCTGCATCGGCCATGATGGCGTCGATCTGGTCGTCGGTTACCAAACCGTTGGTGCCCAGGGCAAAGACCACGATCTTGCCGGCAAGGTTCTGCTGGATATAGCCCTCAAATGTCGCGCGCCCCGCATCAAACTGGCGGCCCTTTTCGGCATCGATATGGCTGTGCGGGAACACGCCGTCAAAGGTGTCCACGGCACGCAGCGACACGGAGTCGCCGATCATAAGCAGATCGTAGGAGCCATCGGGGAAGCCGTCATTGTCCTTGTCGGTGTCGTCGGCCGCCTGCTGGTCGGTGGGCGCGGTGTTTTTGGCTTCCTTGTTGAGGACTTCGGCGCCCTCGCCGCTCAGTGCAGACGTCTCGGGCACAAAGATCAGGCCGCCCAGTGCAACGACCAACACGACAGCGCAGGTTGCGCAGACAGGGACGTGCGCGCGTGCCCAGTTGGCGGGCTTTGTGGTGCCATCGCGGAACTCGGCGACGGTGCGGCCGAAGGCGCCCTTCCTAAACGGCGTTTCGATAAAGCGATAGGAGCACTCGGCTACGGCGACCACCAGCAGCACCTGCAAAATGTATTGCCACCAGGGCGTATCGTTGATGTTGGCGACCGGGTTCATGAGCAACAGCAGCGGATAGTGCCACAGGTAGATGCTGTACGAGCGCTTGCCAACCCACACGAGCGGCTCGGCGGACAGTGCGCGGGAAACCATTCCTTGGGGCTGCACGCAGGCGGCAATAACCATGAGCGTGAGGATTGAGCATAGCAGCGTGCCTCCGCGATACTGGAACGCGGTGTAGCCGTTGGTGAGCGCGACCATGGCGGCAAGGCCAACCAGACCCACGACGCCCAACACATCGATGGATGCGGGCGAGGACCAAAAGCGCACGAGGGCGCTCGGCTGTGCCGGGGCGGTCTCGGCTGCTTCGTCGGCCTTCTCGCCAGGCTTGCCCTCGGCGTTCTTGCCGTGCTTGGCGGCGCCAGCCAGGCGATTGAGCCCCAAACGACGAGCGAGACGCACCGGCGCCAGGTCGCGATCGGGGATAAAGGCCATCCAGGCACCCAGCAGCAGCGAGAACACACGGGTGTCGGTGCCGTAGTACACGCGGCTGGGGTCGGCGGCAGGGTTGTAAAGCACCATCATGGCTAGGGCAGATACCGCGGCAAGGCCCAGAACCACGCGGCGCGTGTCGGGCTTGCTCACATGCATAGATACCATGGCAAACAGCAGTGGCGGCCAAATCAGGTAGAACTGTTCCTCGATGGCAAGCGACCAAAAGTGCGTGAGCGGTGAGGGGTCGCCCAGAGCATTGAAGTACGAGACGTTTTGGGCAATCTGCCACCAGTTGTTGAAGAACAGCAGCGACGGCAGGATGTCGGGGCGCATCTTGGTGAGCATCACGTGGTTAAAGATGGTGCACAGCGCGCAGGTCACGAACACTACCGTTACCACGGCAGGGACCAGGCGACGGATGCGGCGAATCCAGAAGCTCTTAAGGTCGATGCGGCCGGTCTTAGCGACTTCGTTGAGCAGCAAACGCGTGATCAGATAGCCCGAAAGCACAAAGAAGATCGTGACGCCGAGCAGGCCGCCCTGAGCCCACGTGAGATTGAGGTGATAGAGCACCACCGCGACGACGGCGAGCGTGCGCAGACCGTCGAGGGCGGGGATATAGCGAGATTTGGGGCGAGCAGGTGTTTGCTCCGCGGCGGGAGTGTTGGCGCGGCCCGCGTTGTTGGCAGAAGCGCGATGAGGACTCGCGGTGCGTCGCGGCTCGTTGGCACGGCGTTCGCCCTTCACGCGTTCGTGCGGTGCCGGCTCGTTGCCCGTGCGGCGTCGACCGCGCGAGCCCGATTGCGAGAATTGTTCCATAAAACATCATCCAATGACGAGAATAATCAGCACGTATTCATTGTAGCTGCCTGCTCCTGTGAATGCTTGCTGCTGGCGCAAGCTTAAGCGCGCGTCCACATCAAAGTGAACTAAAGTTATAGGGGGTGCGAGAGTGCACAATCGATGGTCGACGGTGGGCACAAAGCCTAAAGACGAGGAGGTTTCCATGGCGGATCACAGCATCGTTGCGGTGTTCGGCAGCATGAACATGGACCTTTCGGTGGCGTGCGAGCGCATGCCGCGCGCGGGCGAGACCGTCGGCGGCAGCGGGTTTATCACCAACGCTGGAGGCAAGGGCGCCAATCAGGCCGTAGCTGCCGCGCGTATGGGCGCGTGCACGCACATGATCGGCGCGGTCGGTCGCGACGCGTTCGGCGCGTCGCTCGTGGCGGGGCTCCAAGACGCCGGCGTGGACTGTGACTTTGTAGTGCATCGCGATGACGTGGAGACGGGAACGGCGACCATCATTCGCTGCGAGAGCGACAACCGCATCATACTGTCACCGGGCGCCAACCATGCGCTTGCGGGCGCGGACGTTGCCTGCGCGTTGAGGCGTCTGGTGGCCCATGAGCTCGACGGCGACGCCAGCGAGATTGCCCCGGCTGCCGGAAGCGTCTTTATCGCCCAGGGCGAATGTGACCTTGCGGCGACGGCCGAGGCGCTTGTTTGCGCTCACGAGCTGGGGTTCTATACGGTCTTTAATCCAGCGCCCGCCTGCGAGCTGCCTGCGGAGGTCTGGCCTGCGGTCGACCTGGTCTGTCCCAACGAGACCGAGTGCCAGGTGCTGACGGGCATTCTGCCCACGGATGATGTGAGTTGCGTCGCCGCGCTCAATGCGCTGCTCGACAAGGGCGCCGGCGCCGCGGTCATCACGCTGGGCGGCGCCGGCTCGGTTGCGCTCGGCGATGACGGTGAGCTGCTGCGCATGCCGGCACTTTCGAGCGCGGTGGTCGATACGACGGCCGCCGGCGATACGTTTATCGGTGCGTTGGCGGCGGCTCGCCTAGAAGACTTGCCGCTCTTTGAGTGCATGGTCGCGGGTGCTCGCGCTTCGGCGGTGACGGTGTCGCGCCTGGGCGCTCAGCAATCAATTCCCACGCGTGCGGAAGTCGAGCACAAGTTTGGTTTAGACGGTTTGGATGTAGACGGAGAAGCGGAGTAGAACAATGGCAACCAAGAAGCTGATCCTTGATCTGGATATGGGTGTGGACGATGCGATGGCGCTTGCCTATGCCATCGCGAGCCCCGAGGTGGAGCTCGTCGGCATCACCACGTGCTTTGGTAACGTGCGCGTCGAGCAATCGGCGCACAACTGCTTGGCGGTGCTCGATCTGCTGGGTCGCCCCGAGGTTCCGGTGTACCTGGGTGCCGACCGTCCTCTGCAAGCGACTGAGCCCTATACGCCGCCGGCGTCCACCGCGCTTATTCACGGCAAGAACGGCATCGGCGGCGCGAGCGTGCCCGCGTCGCCGTACGAGCCGGTGGGGGCGACGTCGGCCGACGGTAATGCGGCTGTCGATTATCTGATTGATGCCGCGCGCACCTATGGTCCCGATCTGATCTACGTGGCGACCGGTCCGCTCTCCAACCTGGCACTTGCCTTGGAGCGCGATGCGGCGGCGATGATGTCCATCGGTCGCGTGGTCGTGATGGGCGGCGCCCTTACCGTGCCCGGTAACGTGAGCGCGGGTGCCGAGGCCAACATGGCGAGCGACCCCGAGGCAGCCGACGCGGTGCTGCGCTCGGGCCGTAAGCTCACCATGGTGGGTCTGGACGTGACGCATCGCGTGGTGCTCACACGCCGCGACATTGCCGGCTGGACGGGCTCGGGCACCATGGCGGGCTGCGCATTTGCGAGCATGGTCGAGCACTACATTGGCTCGTACGAGATGAACGCACCCTACCTGGGCGGCTGCGCGCTGCACGATCCGCTGGCTGTTGCCGTGGCGATCGACCCCACGCTCGTAGGTGCGCTCGGCTGCAACCTGCGTGTTGATCTGCTGGGCGAGTACCGCGGTCGCACCATCTGCGATGAGCGCCGCCTGTCCGATCCGGACAAGAGCGCGCTTGTGGCACTGACCGTGGATGCTCCGCGCTTCCTGTCCGAGTTCAAGACGCGTATGGCCCG
>CABUSL010000026.1 GCA_902494295.1 uncultured Collinsella sp. | reverse complement strand
CGCCGGCGACGACGAGGGGCAAAAGCACGGGGTAAAAGCCAAAGAGCGTCTTGATGAGGCGCGACATGGTGCCGCCCTTGCGGTTGAGCGCGCGCTCGGCGGTCGTTGCCTTACTCATGTGCCTCGCCTCCTTCCTGGGTCTGAGCTTGCGTTACGGATGCCTCGGTGTCGGCCTCGACGGCCTCTTCGCCCTCGGCAGACATCTTGTTCTGCGAGGTAAAGGTCTCGCGGTAGATCTCGCTCGTCTTGAGCAGCTCGTCGTGGTTACCGATCTGCGCGATGCGGCCGCCCTCCATGACGATGATGCGGTCTGCGTCCTGCACGGAGCTAATGCGCTGGGCGATGATGAGCTTGGTCGTGTTGGGCAGATAGCTTGCCAGCCCTGCGCGAATCTTGGCGTCGGTCTTGGTGTCGACGGCGCTCGTGGAGTCGTCCAGGATCAAGATCTTGGGGCGACGCAGCAGGGCACGCGCAATGCACAGGCGCTGCTTCTGACCGCCGGAAACATTGGAGCCGCCCTGTTCGATCCAGGTGTCATAGCCCTTGGGGAAGCCGTCGACAAACTCGTCGGCGCAGGCCAGATGCGCGGCCTCGCGGACCTCTTCGTCGGTGGCGTTCGGGTCGCCCCAACGCAGGTTCTCGGCAATCGTGCCGCTAAACAGCACGTTTTTCTGCAGCACCATGGCCACCTGGTGGCGCAGGGCGTCCAAGTCGTAGTCGCGTACATCCACGCCGCCCACGCGCACGGTACCCTCGGTGGCGTCGTACAGGCGGGCGATGAGGTTTACGAGCGTGGACTTGGCCGAGCCGGTGCCGCCGATGATGCCGATGGTCTCGCCGCTCGTAATGTGCAGGTCGATATCGTCGAGCGCCTGGCGCTTCGCATGCGCGGAATACTTAAAGCTCACGTGGTCAAAGTCGATGGAGCCATCGGCGACCTCGAGCACGGGCTCGGCGGGATCGGCGATCGTGGGCTCGGCGGCCAGCACCTCGGTGATGCGGTGCGCCGATTCGTCGGCCATGGTCACCATGACAAAGATCATCGATAGCTGCATCAGGCTCATGAGGATTTGGAAGCCATAGGTAAAGATCGAGGAGAGCTGGCCCACGTCGAACAGCGTGCCCTGGCTCGTGATGATGAGCTTGGAGCCCAGGTAGATGATGACGACGAACGCGCCGTTGACGCAGATGTTCATCATGGGGTTGTTAAAGGCAAGCAGCTTCTCGGCGCGGGTGAAGTCCATTTGGACGTCGCGCGCGGCGGTCGCGAACTTCTCCTTCTCAAAGTCTTCGCGCACATAGCTCTTAACTACGCGCATGCCGGTGACGTTTTCCTCGACGGACTCGTTAAGGGCGTCGTACTTGTGGAACACGCGCGAGAAGATGGGGCGCACCTTAAAGATGATAAAGAACAGCCCAAAGCCCAGCAGCGGAATGATGACCAGGTAGACCATGGCGACGCTGCCGCCCATGATAAATGCCATGGTAAAGGCGAAGATCAGTACCAGCGGCGCGCGCACGGCGATACGGATGATCATCATAAAGGCCTGCTGCACGTTGTTGATATCGGTGGTCAGGCGCGTGACGAGCGAGGAGCTCGAGAACTCATCGATGTTGGCAAAGCTGAACGTCTGGATCTTGTAGAACAGGTCGTGACGCAGGTTCTTAGCGAAGCCGCAGCTCGCATGGCTGCAGGTGACGCCTGCCGCGGCGCCAAAAGCAAGCGATGTCAGCGCGATGAGCACCAAAAAGCCCGCGGTGGGAAGCATCTCGGCCACGGTGGCGCCGTCTTTGATGGCATCGATCAGGTTGGCGGTGATAAATGGAATCAGCATCTCGCAGAGCACCTCGCCAAGCACGAGCAATGGCGTGGCAACAGTGACTTTCATATAGTCGCGGATGCTGCCCATGAGGGTTTTAATCATCCAGTTCCTCCCAGGTTACACGGATTTTCTCGAGCATTTCGGCGAGCTGCTCGCGCTCGTCGTGGGTGAGCGCGCTAAAGGCCTGCTCTCTAAAGCGAATGCGGGCCGCTTGGTCGATGCGGGCATTTTCCCGGCCGGTTTCGGTCAGGCGAATGGTGAGTTGCCGTCGATCCTTGGGGTTACGGCTGCGCTCGATGAGGCCGTTGAGCTCGAGTTTGGACAGGATCTCGGAAAGCGACCCTGGCTTGAGGTCAAAGTGCATGCCGAGTTCCTGCTGCGACATCTCGCCGCCGGGCTGTTTGGCCAGCAGGCAGATAATGGGCGCCTTGCCGGATACGCCACCACCATGAAAGTGCATGTAATGGCCGCAAAAGCCCAGGTTATTGAGGATGCGCTTGGCAAGCTTGTCTTCCGAGCTAACCGCTTCGGGTACATCAGCCGGCTGTGACGGGTCGCCGCCGGGTTCATGCGGATAGGCGAGTGGTTCAACACACATATCTAAGCTTCGCTCCTTTCTTTAGTTAGGTAGAGGAATTGTTTTGTGCCTAACTAATTTAGGAGCGTGAGAAATGAATGTCAAGGTACCAAACTAGTGGTTACGCGGTTTTACCAAACCGCGTAACGGCTCGACGCTGCAAACGCTCCCTGCGCTAAACTTAGTCGCACTATGGCGCTGCTGCGCCGCGCCCGATCCAAGGGGGACACTCATGAAGAACACTCAGCTGCTGCTGATTAACGATATGTGCGGCTACGGCAAGGTCGCGCTTTCCGCCATGCTGCCGGTGCTGTCGCACATGGGTTACCGTATCCACAATCTGCCGACGGCGCTGGTGTCCGATACACTCAACTATCCCAAGTTCTACATCCACGACACCACCGAGTACGTGCGCCAGAGCCTCGCCATCTGGGAGGATCTCGGCTTTGAGTTCGACGCCATCTCCACCGGCTTTATCGTGACCGAGGAAGAGACGCGCATTATTTCGGACTTCTGCCACCGTCGCGCGCAAAAGGGCACCAAGGTGTTCGTCGACCCCATCATGGGCGACAACGGCAAGCTCTACGCCGGCGTGCCCGAGTCCACGATCGGCCTCATGCGCAGCCTGCTTGAGTGCGCCGACTATGCGGTGCCAAACTACACCGAGGCGTGCCTGCTTACCGATACGCCCATTGCCGAGCAAATCACGCCCGATAAGGGCCGCGCTCTTGTGGATGCCGTGCGTGCCCTGGGCGCCAAGTCGGTGGTCATTACGAGCGCTGTGGTCGACGGTGCGAATGTCGTCATCGGTTACGACCATGTGGCGGGGGAGTACTTCACGATTCCCTTCGAGCTGATTCCGGTCTACTTCCCGGGCACGGGCGACACGTTCTCGGCGGTGCTTGTCGGCCGCGTTATGGCCGGTTGGAGCCTGCAGCGCGCGACGAGCGATGCCATGCGTGTGGTAGCGGAGCTCATCGAGCGCAATGCCGACCAGGAGGATAAGTCCGCCGGCCTTCCCATCGAGGCCTGCCTGGATGTGATTGACCATGAGTAACGCCGGAGAGAACAAGCCGCTGGGTGCCCCGCGCGGCAAGCGTCCGCGTATTCGCGTTAGCTGCGTGGACCAGCTGGGGACGTGCCGCTGCCATCATGGTCACAAGCCTGGAGACGTCTTTGACTTCGACCGCGATCGCGGCAAGATGTGCGCTATGGCCTGCCATGTAGGCTTTCCCTATATCGATATCCTGCGCTATGGCGGAACCGTGCCCGGCAACGAACCCGGTACGGCAAAGTTCTGTTGCCCCGAGGTCGACACCCTCAACGTCTGGCTTGCCGAGATCGTCGACGAGTAGTCGAGCGAATCAATCGAGCGAGGTTTTCCACCTTAAAGATAACGAGCGAGGATTTTCTCCCGTTTAGAGCGCGCTTGAACGCTCAAAGTGGGAGATTATCCACGCTCGTTTTATGCCGATGGCGTGGCACGTGCGTCCGCGTGCTCGCTTGCCTATAACTGCTCGAGCATGGCCGTGCAGCCGGCGAGCACATCGCGGTAGGTGGCATCGAAGTTGCCGGTGTACCAGGGATCGGCCACGTCGCCGGGATGATCGGTCCAATCGAGCAGGCGTGAGGTCTTGCCATCGGGATCGCTGCCAAAAATGCGACGCAGACCGCGCGCGTTCTCGGCATCCATATAGACAATGTGGTCCCAGTCACCATACTCTGCGCGTCGCACCTGACGCGCGCGGTGATCAACCACGGGAATCCCGACCTCGCGCAGCTTGGCAACGGTTCCATGGTGTGGCGGGTTGCCAATCTCCTCGGTCGAGGTTGCGGCAGAATCAATAGTGAACTTTGCCTCGCGCCCAGCACGGCGCACCAGCTCGGTAAACACCGACTCAGCCATCGTCGAGCGACAGATATTCCCGTGGCAGATAAAAAGAATGCGTTGCATGAGCGGTTTCCTTTTCAATCGGTATCGATGGGCTCTATTATCGCGCCTATACTTGCGCCCTCGCCCGCTTGCGCTCCCAACGTGCCAGCTTAATCGTCACCAGCGTGAGTGCCCAGGCCACAAGCGAGAACGCGGCGCCCACTGCGCCTACGTATGCAATACCAACTCCGCTTACCACGGCGCCGCCCACCGCAGTGCCAAACGAGATGCCGACGTTAAACGCCATGGGCTCCACCGAGCTTGCGAGCACCATCGACTTGGGGTGGCGGCTGCGTGCCACATCCATAAAGTGCGTGATGCACGAGACCGAGAACAGGTACATGAGCATCGCCAGGCTAAAGACAAAGACAAGTGCGAACGGCATGGCAGCGCCTGCGGCAAACAGCCCAAACAATGCCGCCGCCTGCAGCACAAACGTCACAAGCAGCGCCTTCATGCCAAAGCGCGCATCGATCCATCCGCCCAGGATGTTCGAGATCAGGCAGAACACGCCGTAGGCCATAAGCGTGGTACTGGCTTCGACCGTGCCCATGCCCAGCACCTGCTCAAGATAAGGCGTCACGTAGCCGTAGAACACATAGACCGAGCCCACGCCAAACAAAAAGATAAGCATGCCGGTGATGATACTCGGCTCGCGCAGCAGACTCGCCTGCTCGCGAAAGGTGGCGGGCTCGTCGGTTTGCCCAGCGCGCGGCATAAACGCCACGAGCGCTCCGCAGATCAAAACGGCAAAGGTCAGCGCGCCGTACATGGCAACGTGCCAGTCGAGCGTGTCGGCCACAAACTTACCGATCGAGGTCACAAAGACCATCGCCACGGAAAACGCACCATATACTACCGAGATGGCAAGCGAAGTTTGCTGCGGGGACAGAAGCTCAGGGATGTACGTCACGCCCACGGCGAGCAGTGCGCCCGAGACGGAGCCCAGGACAATGCGCGAGATAAAGAGCACCTGGAAGTTGGGCGCCAACGCCATAACCAGGTTGCCGAGCACAAAGACGATGCTATAGCACACCAGCAGCTGGTAGCGGCGAAAACGGCCCGTGCTGAGCGCAAGCGTCGGCGTAGCGATGGCGTAGACGAGCGCGAACACGCTGATGAGCTGGCCCGCAGTAGCAAGTGATACGCCGAGTTCCGTCGCCAAGTCACTTTCGATGCCGATGACCACGAACTCGGAGCAGCCGAGCGAGAATCCCAACAGCACGAGCAGCGCCAGACAGAGCTTGGTGCGCGCAGGGGAGAGCGCGGCGGCGGTTGACTTACTTTTAGGCGTGGTTGCGGCGATCAAGGTTGTCACTCCAATGTCGCATTGATAAGCGGGATTCAATCCCTGCAACTCTAACAGAATGTGACAAAGGGGCAGTCCCTTTGTCACATTGCGCTGCCGGCCAGTCGCCCAAACCATCACAACATTCGATGAAAATCTCGAATTCGAGGAAAAGCGTCGAATGTTGTGACGGTTTTCGTGTCCGGCGCGGGTGAGCTTCGGTGTCGTCTGGGGGTATAAGACTAGCGAGTGTTTATTTGCGAGGCCTAAGGGGCGCCCCGTATGGATATCGATAACTTTGAATGGTGGTATAGCGAGGGTGAGGCTCCGGACGAGGGGTGGGACGAGCCCGCGCCGCGTGACGTGTCGAGCGACGAGGACGAGACCGGCAACGCCGCCGCCGACTCGGACGCCGCCCTCGACCCCGTCGAGCCCCTGACCTTCGAACAAGCTTGGGCCCAGGCCGAGGCAGACGAGGCCAAGGCCGACGCTACGGCCACGCTCGGCGAGCCAGCCGACATGTCGATCTCGCCGGCAAAGACCCCGCAGCCGCGCCACACTATCGATCCCGACAGCACGGCATCCTTCAGCATTCTCGACGTGCCCTCGCAGGGCGCTCAGGCGCCCGCACCCACACGTCGCCCCAATCTGTCTCGCGAGGAAGATGCAGGACGCCGCTCGCCGCTCGGCCCCATCCTTATCGCCTTTATGGCCGGCGTTATCGCCTGCTCGGTAATTGGAAACGTCTGGAGCCATGTCGAGCAGCAGCGAAAAGACGCCGCCAAGGTCGAGATGTCTGTCGAGCAATCGCTCGGCCGCACGCGCTCGGTACATGTGTCGGTCGAGGTCAAGGACGGCGCGACGTGGGACACCGCGCGCGGCGACAGCCAAATGCTCATCCACATCGTGGGGCGCACGCTCAAAGGGCAGACGATTGACGAGTATCAATACGTCAATTCCGCTGGTGACGGCATCGAGCTTAAGCCCGGCGACTACGAGCTCACCGTCGATGAACCGCCCGTCGCCACCGACGGCACGCGCTTCCGTGCCTCAAAGCGCATGGTCCCCGTGAACTTTAACTCACAGGCGCCCGACACGGTCGACACCACACCGCAGGGCGGGTTCGACCTTTACGTAGATACCCAGTAGGCGCTCGCCGCTCATTCCGCTATGGCTACTCAATAATCGCCTGCCGTCCCGTCCCGCCGCCAAGAGTGGGACAATAGCCCTCGACACTATTGTTTACCTTTGGAGGAAGTAGCATGTCTACCGTCACTACTATCAAGCGCGGCGGCCTCACCGCGGCCATCGATTCCATGGGCGCCCAGCTCACGAGCCTTGCCCTCAACGGCAACGAGTATCTGTGGCAGGGCGACCCCGCCTTTTGGGGCAAGCACGCGCCCATCCTGTTCCCCATTGTGGGCTCGCTGCGCAACAACACGGCAACGTCTGCGGCCGGCACCTGCGAGATGCCGCGCCACGGACTCGCGCGCATTGTCGAGCACAAGCTGGTCGAGGTTTCGGAGGACGGCTCCTCGGTAACGTACGAGATCACCGATACGCCCGAGTCGCTCAAGGCGTTCCCGTTCCACTTTAAGCTCAACATGACCTATGCCTTGACCGGCGATTCCACCCTCACGCAGACCTTTGCCGTCACCAATACCGGCGACGTGGACCTGCCGTTCTCGGTGGGCGGCCACCCCGCGTTTAACGTACCGGCTCCCGGTGCCGAGGACGAGGCATTCGAGGATTACGAGCTGGCGTTTACCGAGGCTTGGACGAACGAGGCTCCCATCATCACGCCCGACGGTCTTATGACGTTCGAGGGTAGTTACAAGGCTCCTGATAACTCGGACGTGCTGCCCATCACGCACCGCAGCTTCGATAACGACGCCATCATGTTCACCGATACCCCGGGCTCCACGCTCACGCTGCGCGGCCGTAAGTCGGGCCACGGCGTCAAGATCGACTTTGAGGGCTTTAAGTACATTGGCGTGTGGTCTGCCGCCAACGATGCCCCGTTTGTGGCGCTCGAGCCCTGGACCGGTCATACCACCATGGACACCGAGGACGACGTCTTTGAGCACAAGGTCAACACCATTACCTTGGCACCGGGTGAGACGGACGTTCGCAGCTTTAGCGTTACCCTGCTCTAGAGGTTCCGCCGTTCTAACGAACGACGGACCGGTCGACGCTGCGCGCCGCCCAGAGCGACAATTTGTCATTCAAAAGGCATGGCATGACCAGAAGGTCTATGCCTTGCCTTTTTCATGCCAACTTGTTTGCTCTGGGCGGCGCTCGCTGGCATTGCCAAAACATCGACGCTCCCAATGACTACCGTGTGTCTATTAATTTTTCGAGCTTGTACTGCGCTGCTGGTCGCTGGCGTATATCCTGTTAAGTCGTCAGCATACGATTCAACAGGGAAGGCAGATTATGCATTCTCCCCATCAACGCGACGCGCATCCACAGCCGATATGCAGCCGTCGCATCTTTTTGGGTAGCGCTCTCGCTGCGAGCGCTTCTGTCGTCGCCGGCGCACTTGCCGGTTGCCAGCGTCCCTCCACGCTGGAAGTAGTTCAGCCCACGACGGGCGGCGGTCGCGACGACCTGTCCGATTCCGTGATCGGCAAGGACAAGATCCGTATCGGCATGGAGGCGGCCTACGCCCCGTACAACTGGCAGGTCTCCGAAGCCAGCGAGTACACCATCCCCATCGACAACGTGCAGGGCGCCTATGCCGATGGTTACGACGTGCAGATCGCCAAGATCGTCTGCAAGGCCCTCGGCGGCGAGCCCGTTGCCGTCAAACAGAGCTTCTCGGGCCTTATCGACTCGCTCAACAACGGCCAGATCGACCTCATCATCGCCGGTATGAGCGCCACGCCCGAGCGCGAGGAGTCTGTCGGCTTTTCCGACCCGTACTTTATCGGTTACTTTGGCCTGTTCGTAAAAGAGGGCTCGCCCTACCAGAATGCGACCAAGCTCAGCGATTTTAGCGGCGCTACGGTCCTCGGGCAAAAGGACACCATGCTCGATACCGTCATCGACGAGATTCCGGGCGTTGTCCACAAGAACCCGGTCGATTCGGTTCCCACGGTGTTTTCGAACCTGCTGCAGGGCACGTGCGACGCCGTGACCTATAACACCGAGAACGAGAAGGGCTATATGGCCCAAAACCCGGGCATCGTCCCCATTCATTTTGCCGAGGGCGAGGGCTTTAAGCAGGAGGTCGCGGCAAACGTCGGCTGCCGCAAGGGCTCGGACAAGCTCCTTAAGCTCATCGACAAGACACTCAAGGGCATTAGCCAAGAGGAGCGCGACCAAATGTGGGACGCGTGCCTCGACCGCCAGCCGGCATAGGGAGGCAGCATGAAAACCATCAATCGTCTGGCCTCCTTTATCAAGGCCGACCACCGTTATGTGTACCTGGGCACGAGCGTTATCGCGGCGCTCGGCCTGGCGTTTAGCCAGCGCAACCCCACACCGCTGAGCTTCTTGGCTCCCACGGGCGTGTTTCAAGATTGCCTTTGGGCAATCCTGTGGGCGTGGCTCGTCGTGTCGGCGGCGGCGCTGGTCACCAAGCTTATGCACTGGAGCGACTATCGCGAAAAGTCGCCGTTCGCATCCGAGCGTTTCCGTCGTGGAGCACGTTTAGGCAGCTACGTCGTGGTCGCCATCGCGGCAGTTTTCTTTATCGACCGCTGCGTCATGTCGTTTATCGACCTGGTGCAGGTGAGCATTGTCTCGGATTCCAACCCCAGCGACTTTTTGTCGAGCCTGGTCTACATGACCTACAAGAGCGGCGACTTCTTCATTCGCGGTATCGAGATCACCATCGCGCTTGCCACCTTCGGCACCGTCATCGCATTCTTCCTGGCACTGCTCTTTGTGTTCCTGCGTATTCAGACCTTCGACCGCGTGGATAACGACCTGGTGCGCTTCTTTAAGAGTATCGGCCGCGGCTTTGCGACCATCTACTCCACCATCGTGCGCGGCACGCCCATGATGGTCCAGGGCCTGCTCATCTATTACGCGGGCTTCACCGTTTTGCGCGGCATGGGCTTCGAGACCGCTCAGGCCAACCAGATTTGGAGCACCTTCACCGCCGGCCTCGTTACCATCTCGCTCAACTCCACCGCCTACATGATGGAGGTCCTGCGCGGCGGCATCGAGTCCATCGATCCCGGCCAGGCCGAGGCAGCACGCTCGCTGGGCCTGTCGCAGTGGCAAGCTATGCGCAAAGTCGTGTTCCCCCAGGGCATTAAAAACGCGATTCCGGCGCTCACCAACGAGCTCATCATCAACATCAAGGATTCGTCGGTGCTCTCGGTCATCGGCGTGTTTGACCTCATGTACGCCACCACCACCGTCGCCGGCGTGTACTACCGCCAGATGGAAGTCTACTGCGTGGCGCTCGTGGTCTACCTGATCCTGACGCTTGTGGCGAGCCGCCTGCTCGAGGCCTTTGGCAAAAAGCTCGGCGCCGAGGCTCCGGTCACGCTGCCCAGCTCCAACTAGGCTCAAGACGAGGAGAATCATCATGGCAGATACCGCCATTACCGGCGTTGCGGCCGCCGCACAGACCAATGAGCCGCTCATCCGCGTCGAGGGCCTGCGCAAGAGCTTCGGCTCGCTCGAGGTACTCAAGGGCATCGACCTGTCCGTCAATCCCGGCGAGGTCGTCACCATCATCGGCGCCTCGGGTTCGGGCAAGTCGACCTTCCTGCGCTGCCTCAACCTGCTCGAGACCCCGGACGCGGGTCACATCTGGTTCCACGGCCAGGATCTCACGGCCGAGCGCTGCAACATCAACAAGCTGCGGGAGGACATCGGTATGGTGTTCCAGGGCTTTAACCTGTTCAACAACATGGATGTGCTCGACAACTGCACGCTCGCGCCCGTCACGCTCAAAAAGATGAGCAAGGCCGAGGCCGAGAAGGTCGCGATGGAGCATCTGACGAGCGTGGGGCTCGAGAAGTTCGCGCACGCCGCCGTGGGTCGCCTGTCCGGCGGCCAAAAGCAGCGCGTTGCCATCGCTCGTGCCCTATGCATGAATCCGCAGATCATGCTGTTCGACGAGCCGACCTCCGCGCTCGACCCCGAGATCGTGGGCGAGGTGCTCGAGGTCATGCGCAAGCTCGCGGCCGACGGCATGACCATGGTCGTCGTCACGCACGAGATGGCCTTTGCCCGCACGGTGTCCGACCGCGTGGTCTTTATGGACAAGGGCGTGGTTCTCGAGGACGCCGCGCCGGCGGAGCTCTTTGGCAACCCCAAGCACCAGCGTACCCGCGAGTTCCTCTCGCGTTATCTCGAGGACAAGTAAACGACCGCAAACGCTTATGTGGCAGGGCCGCTCCGGTGGGGCGGCCCTCGTCATCACAATCGAAAGGATGTCATGGCCGAGGTTTGGCGCTTCTTTGCGCACGAGGATGATTTTGCCGATTTGGACGAAACTGGCGCGTGCGAGCGCCTGGGGCGTGTGCTGTCGTTTCCGACCATCTCGAGCATGAATGCCGAGGCGGTGGACTGGCAGGCGTTTGCCGACCTGCGCGCCTATATGCAGCAGGCCTGGCCGCGCGTGTTTGCGGCGGGCGAGGTCGAGCTCATCGACCATTCGCTGCTCGTGACGCTTGCCGGCATCGACCCCGCCCTCAAGCCGGTCATGCTCATGGGCCACATGGACGTGGTTCCCGTGGTGCCGGGCACCGAGACAGACTGGACGCACAATCCCTTTAGCGGGCACGTGGACGACACCTATATTTGGGGTCGCGGCGCCATCGATATGAAAGACCAGGTCGCAGGCATCCTGGAGGCCGTTGAGTATGCGCTGGCGCACGGCTGGCAACACGAACGAACCCTGCTGCTGGCCTTTGGCCAGGATGAGGAGACCACGCAGTGCGGCGCGGGTGCCATTGGCCGCGTGCTCGAGGAGCGCGGCGTTGAGCTTGAGTACCTGATTGACGAGGGCGACTATCGTATCGTTGAGGCTGCCGAGTACGGCGCAGGCGAGGGTTGGCTTATGCATGCCGATCTTGCCGAGAAGGGCTATGCCGATATCGTGCTCAGGACGAAGAGCGAGGGCGGGCATTCTTCCAACCCTTACGGTGGCACGTCGCTCGAAGTGCTCAGCCGCGCTATTGCCGCGATTTGCGATATCGAGTGGCCGGCGCGTGTGACCGATCTGCTTGCCGCGCAGCTCGTCGAGCTGGGGCTTTATACCGCAGACGAGATTGCTGCCAGCAAGGATGCCATCGTGCGCGACTGCCTTGCCAGCAAAAAGCTGTACCCGCTTGTGACCACCACCTGTGCGCCCACGCAAATCGAGGGCGGCAGTACCGGTGCCAACGTAATGCCGCAAGATATGTGGGCCAATATCAATTTCCGTATGCTCGAGGGCACGAGCGTGGCCGACGTTGTGGCGCGCTGCCGCGAGGCGGTTGCCGCGGCGGGCCTTGCCGGACGTGTGGAGGTCGAGCTGGGCCCCGGCAGCTCCGAGCCCTCGCCGTCCCCGCGCGTTGGTGGACCGGGGCTCGAGGCCGTCCGCGCCATCGCCGCCCGCTATTTCCGTGATCCCAAGCCGACGGAGGAAAACGGATCGTCTGCGGTGGGCCAAGAGCCGATGAGCATCGTGCCCTCGACCGTGATTGGTGCAACCGATGCCGCCAACTACCAGCGCATTTGCCACGAGTGCATCCGCTTCTCCGCCTTTGTGGTCGACGATGACGAATGCGACCGCGGCGTCCACGGCACCAACGAGCGCATCACCCGTTGCGCCTACCTCCAAGGCATCCGCTTCCTCATCGCCCTGCTCCACACGCTCTAGCATGCGACAAAGGGACTGAGCCGATTTCATCGGTAATGAGACAAAAACTGTCATAGAATAAGACTAAGATATCTTAAGAGACATATGCTGGGGTTGGTATTCCTTGAACGACTGCGGGCATGTGCCAGACTGCCTCGGCCCCCGGGGAGCACCCGGGCAGGTCGCCGTGTGACTGGGGAGGAAATTATGCAGGAGCTCAGAGAGACGACGTCTCGACTCGTGAATAATGCTACCGGGGGGTGTCTAAGCAGGGAACTTCCTGGTGAACACCGGCCGCGCGAGCGGTGGTCCGTCATGTCTTATGGCCGTCGTCGTGGGCTGCGCCCGGTCTCGCCATATGTGATTGTTTTGGCCCTCGCCGTCGCGCTGACGGCGAGTTTCTTCCTGCCGACCCGTGCGGAAGCGGCGATTTCGGACCACACGGTTACGACGATTTCGCCTTCGGGGACAACAATCAACCTGTTTGATTACTGGGTGAATCCCGATGATCACCTGTCGGTTTCCGGCAACGGCGGCATCAACGCAAACCACCGGTTCCAGTTTAACGACGGCCAGGGTGGTGAGTCGCTCAACCGTTGGACGGGCGGCGAGAACCCGCAGTACGGCATCGTCAACAACACGCTTTTCGACGGCTACCCGCGGCTTTCCGATACCTGGGGCGGCAAGTCCCTCCGCTATCTGTTCGATTCCTCTGCCCAGACCGGCAAGACGTCCCATTTTGGCGTGACGGGCCTCCTCCAGGCTCAGGGCGGCTACTACGTCTATGACAGCACCCACAACTACGCAGCCTACAACGCTAACAAGAATGCCTTCGACATCTATGACACCGGGGGCGTTGGCAATTCGTCCCACCAGGGTCAGTTCTTCCCGTTCGACGCGGCAGACAAGGTGTTCAATGAGGAAAACGACCGGCTCGTCCAAAATGGCATCACGGCAGACAACACCGCGAGCTACAACGGTGGCAAGCCCGTCAACCATCACTTCGGTCTCTCAATGTCCACGCGATTCGTGCAGCCCGACGGCGGCAAGACGAACAAAGATGAGGACATGACCTTCGAGTTCGCCGGCGATGATGATGTCTGGGTGTTCATCGACGATGTCCTCGTGGGTGATATCGGCGGTATTCACGACCGCGCGAGTCTGAACATAAACTTTAAAACGGGCGACATTAAGGTGAACGGCAAGAGCGACGGCACGCTGCTGAGCAAGTACCAGAAGGCGGGCAAGGACGGCGACACGAGGTGGTACGGCAGCACCTTCGCCGACGGCACCAACCACACCCTCAAGTTCTTCTACCTGGAGCGCGGCGCCCTCTACTCCAACATGGAGCTCAAGTTCAACCTCGTGACGGTGCCCGAGTCCGACATCATAAAGTTCGACCAGGACGGCAAGTTCGTACAGGGTGCCGAGTTCCAGCTCTATAAGACCGATAAGGACTTCAAAACCGAGGGCGCGCTTCTCGGCTCCGGCACCACGGACGAGGCCGGCTGCCTAACGCTCACGAACGACGATGGCAGCGGCGTCATCAACTTCGACGATCTCTACAACAAGGATCACAGCAATAAGTACTACCTCCTGAAGGAGACGAGCGTGCCCAAGGGATACCGCTCGAATCTCACGACGACGGATGGCAGCATGCACCTCGAGTACGAGCCCACGAGCGACAAGAACGGCGCGGGCGGCGTCATCATCAACCGCGGCGGTATGGACGCGGGCAGCGCCGTGTGGCGGACGGGTGCGTTCGCCGGCGCGAAGGAGACCATCACCGCGCCGTCGATCGTGTACAAGGCGAATGATGACCTGATGAAGTCCAACGACGCTGTCAGCCTGGACTCCGGCATACTGTTCGCTGTGGTGCTCAAGCGCGATAAAAGCGCAAGCACAGATATCAAAGATCAGAGCAATTGGCATGCCGTGTCGGGCGACCCATCGACGGGAGCGGGATACACCCTCGCCAAGGAGCCGGGCACGGCCGGCGCTATCGAGGCGGCGAAGAAGGACCTGCACGCCTTCACGCTCAACACTAGCGGCCAGTACCAGGTAGAGATTCCGTATCTGCCCGGTGACATCTCCAAGTACTACTACTTGCTGAGCGGTGATGCCCGCAAGGATGCCGAGTACACGGTGGTCATCTACCACACAACGGCGAGCTCCATCGGCGACGCGACGCCCGAGAACACCGTCCACGTGTACAGCGACGACATCGCAGACGGCACGAACTTCAAGCGGCAGTTCGCCACGCGCTTGCTCGTCACGAACATCCAGAATCGCCTGTTCGTGCAGAAGACCGATACCGAGGGCAACCCCGTAGACGGCGCGAAGTTCGGCCTGTACACGGCCGATCAGGTGACAACAGACGCGAACGGCAAGGTCGTGCTCAAGGGCGAGCAGACCCCCTACGACACCCTGACGACGGGGTCGGTCGGCAACCCGGTCCCGCTCGAAGGTGCGGGCATATTCCCGAATACAAGCGACGGTAACATGCCGCTCGTGAATGGAGCTTACTTCCTAAAGGAGGTCTCGGCTCCCAAGGGCTTCCTGCTTAACGACACGCTCACCAAGGTGATTGTGGACGATTGCGGCGTCCATGCCGATGCTGGTACGGACGATGACGGCGTTTCGACGTTCGTGGGCCCGGGCGCGCTCATGAAGAGTCTGGGCCAGTTTGGCGCAGAGGGCGACATCGACAACACACTCACGTGGATCAAGGGTACGCGGAAGACCTCGAATGGCGAGACCAATGTTAAAGGCAACCTGACGTGGACCGATGTCGAACCCGTGGGTGCAGACGACACAGTGCACCTCAAGTACGGCGCTAACGGACGCATGTACCAGTATGGGCCCACCGAGGAGGGCAAACCCTACCGCCTGGAGACCGAGACGGGCTGGATACGTATGGGTATCACCCAGGACGAGCAGCCCAAGGGAATCACGGCGAAGGGCGCCCGCGCCGACTTGGGCGCCATGAACCTGAACGCCCTGTTCACGGGCGCCACCTGCGTGCGCGTGGCGAACGAACGCGAGGCGAGCCTTGAGGTGACGAAGAAGGTTGTCGTGCCCAATGGCCTGACGGGCAATAAGGACGCAAAGTTCACCTTCAAGTTCACCGTGCCTGATGGGAAGACCTACAAGGCTGCAGTGTTCAAGAACGCTGGGGCCGCAAGCGAGAAGCAGGTCGGCGATATGTTCGACCTGACGAACGGTCGCGAGCAGACCATCACGGCCGGCCAGACGATCCGCGTGTACGGCCTCGCCGAGCACGACGCCTACACGGTGCAGGAGCTGACCGGTACGGGCAAGATGCCGGCCGGCTTCACGCTGACCAAGCGCGAGCAGGGCGGCAACGCCCTGAGTGGCGAGGGCGACAGCATCTCCGGCACGATCGCAAAGCAGAACGCCGACGGCACACTGGCCGACGCCAACAAGCTGGTATTCACGAACACCTACAGCGTAAAGTCGCCGGTGACGCTCACCAATGCGTTCTGGGCGCAGAAGGTGCTCCAGGGCCGTGACTGGAAAGATGGCGATAGCTTCAAGATTTACCTGCGCGCGGACAAGGGCACGCCGATGCCCGACGGTGCCGAGAATGCACCCGTGAGTGGTATGAAGCAGGTTGTGAAGACCGTTGAGAACGGGGACAAGTTCGACTTCGGCGAGATTGAGTACACCAAGCCCGGCACCTACACCTATCTCATCGCCGAGGCCACGCCGTCTCAAAACGACGCTAGCTGGCTGCCCGGGTTCGGGTATTCAAGCGCTTCCTACCGCGTCACGGTGACGGTGAGCGATAACGGCGACGGCACGCTGTCGCAGCCGGCAGTCAAGATGGAGCAGACCTACACCGACGACGGCGTGAGCCATGAGGACAACCCGATCAAGGTCGCTGACAAAATCGCCAAGATCACGAACACGTACCGACCGAAGGGGACCTCGGTAACGCTCAAGGCGAAGAAGCGCTTCACAGGTGGTGAGCTCGCAGGGAACGACTTCACGTTCCAGCTGCTCGACAACGACGGCAAAGAGCTCCAGGCTGTCCAAAACGACAAGGACGGCAAGGTCGCCTTTGCAGCCATCGACTACGCTACGCCGGGCGATCACGACTACGCCATCAAGGAGGTTGCCGGCAACGACTCGACCATCGTCTACGACGCGAAGGACGTGAAGGTCCACGTCAAGGTCACCGACGAGAAGGGCGAGCTGAAGGCGGTCGCCACCTACGACGGCGAGAAGGCCGTGCCGACCTTCACCAACTCGAAGCCGACGACGGACGTTACCGTCGAGGCCATGAAAGTTCTCGCGGGCAAGGACCTGACGTCCGACGCGTTTACCTTCGGCCTGTACAACCAGGCTGGCAACGAGGTTGCCCGCGGCACCAACGACCAGGGCGGCAAGGTCAAGCTGACCGTCAAGGGCCTGAACCTGGGCGAGTACGACTACACGCTCAAGGAGGAGAAAGCGGGCCAAACCGTCGACGGCGTGGTCTACGACGCCAAGGAAGTCAAGGTCCACGTCAAGGTAGAGCAGAACCAGGACGACAACAATAAGACGAAGGTGACCGTCACCTATGACGGTGCCGCTACGGCTCCCGCCTTCAACAACACCTACGACGCAAAGGGTTCCGTAACCCTGACGGCGACCAAGACCATCAAGGTTGCGGACGGCTTCGACCACACGACGAAGCCCGCGGACGGCGAGTTCACCTTCGACCTGAAGGACGCTGCCGGCAACGTGATCGGCACCGCGAAGAACGACGCCGACGGCAAGATCAGCTTCACGCGCGAGTTCCAGCTCTCCGACTTGGGCGGCGCCGCGAGCAAGGACTTCACATACACCATCGTGGAGCAGCCGGGCGCGGAGCCGGGCATGGACTACGACACCCATCCGCTCACCTACAAAGTAACGGTCACAGACGGCGGGACCGGAGCGCTGAACGCGAAGGCGATCGTGACGAGCGCATCCGGCTCGGATACCTTCACCAACACCTACCAGCCGGCTGCGACCGGCCTGGCCCTCGGTGCGCGGAAGAGCTACGTGAAGAAGGACGACAACACGCCGATCGCGCTCAAGGGCGGCGAGTTCACCTTCGGTGTGTACGAGGGCAACCTGACGGCTAAGCAGCTTGCCAGCGCCAAGCCCGTCCGGACCGCGATCAACGGCGCGAACGGAAGCGTCAGCTTCGACGCCTTCTCCTACGCGAAGCCGGGCACGCACGAGTACACCATCGTGGAGCAGAAGGGCAACCTGTCTCACGTGACCTACGACGCTACGGTGCACCATGCCGTGGTGACGGTTGCGGACAACGCCGGCACGCTGCAGGCGAGCGTCGCCTACGACGGCGCGGACGCCACGAAGCCTACCTTCACCAACACCTACAAGGCACAGGCGACGGTCTCCGGCGCGATTGCCCTCACCAAGAGCGTTGACGTGCACGACGGCAGCTACCAGATGAAGGCGGGAGACTTCGCCTTCGAGTTGGTGGGGCCCGACGGCATGGTGCTTCAGACCCAGAAGAACGACGCCGACGGCAAGGTTGCCTTCGACAAGCTGATCTTCGACCATGCGGGCACCTTTATCTACACGGTCCGCGAGGTGCAGCCGACGGACGACGCGCCGGGCGTGCCGGGCGTGACCTACACCGGCAAGACGTACACCCTGACCTATGTGGTGGCAGACAACAACGACGGCAAGCTGGTGGTGGAGAGCTCCACGGCGAAGCCGAGCGAGGGCACCGAGAACGGCGTAACCCCCAATACCATGACGTTTGCGAACAGCTACCAGCCGCGCGCGATCTCCTACCAGATCTCCGGCACCAAGGTGCTTAAGAACGCCGACCCGGCCACCACGCGGACGCCCGCCAATGGCGAGTTCACGTTCGCGCTGATTGACGTGGCCACCGGGCAGGAGATTGACCGGACCACGAACGTGGGTAGCGCGTTTACCTTCAAGGCCATCTCGTACACTGCGACTGGTTCGCATGCGTACCAGGTGAAGGAGGTTGCGGGCCAAGATGGCACCATCACTTACAGCGATGCGGTGTTGGATGTGACGGTGAGCGTGACCGACGACGGCAGCGGCCAGCTGACCGCGACGGCGAACAAGACGGCTGCAGATCTGACCTTCACCAACGCCTACACGCCGACGGCAACGACGGCGACGATTACCGGAACGAAGGCTCTGACCGGCCGCGACCTGGCCAAGGGTGAGTTCTCCTTCGACCTGAAGGACGCCGACGGTAACGTGGTGCAGACGGTGCAGAACGGCGCCGACGGTACGTTCGGCTTCGCGCCGCTGCAGCTGGACAAGGTGGGGACGTACGTCTACACCGTGTCCGAGCGGGCAGGGGCGACGGCGAACGGCGTCACCTACGACACGACGGTCTTTACCGCGACGGTGACGGTGACGGAGGATGCGGAGACGCACGCGCTGGAGGCGCAGGTTGCCTACAGCACGGGCGGCAAGGCTGCGGATGCGGTGACGTTCAGCAACAGCTACGCGCCGGCCGCGACTGAGGTGAAGCTGGGGGCTTCCAAGGTGCTGAGCGGTGAGGACCTGAAGGAAGGGCAGTTCTCCTTCCAGCTGAAGGATGCCGACGGCAAGGTGTTGCAGACCGCCAAGAATGCGGCGGACGGCACGGTGGGCTTCAAGGCGATCTCGTACGACAAGCCCGGGGCGTATCGCTACAGCATCTCCGAGGTGAACGACGCTCAGAAGAACGTGACGTACGACGCGGCCGAGCACCGGGTAACGGTGACGGTGACGGACGACGGCGCGGGCCATCTGGTGGCGACGGTAACCTATGACGGTGACGTGGCGCCGG
>CABUSL010000025.1 GCA_902494295.1 uncultured Collinsella sp. | reverse complement strand
GGGCGAGGGCGCCGGCAGGCGGCCGAAGCCGGTGCGGATTTGCGAAGCAAATACGCGGATTCTCCGCGCAAACCTTCGACTCAAAACGGATGCGATGTTTATCGAATTTAAGCCGGCCAAGCCCCGCATCAAAGGATTCCCCGCACCGCGGAGAATCGAACTCTATGCAGGGCGCGGGCGTAAAGAAAACGCGTGAGCGTTTTTAGCCCGCGGGCGAGGGCGCCGGCAGGCGGCCGAAGCCGGTGCGGATTTGCGAAGCAAATACGCGGATTCTCCGCGCAAAGCTCCAGCCCTATATAGATGCGATGCCGATGGGATGACGACCGGCAATACCCCGCGCCAACGCCACCCCCGTACCGCGGAGAATCGAACTCTATGCAGGGCGCGGGCGTAAAGAAAACGCCTTGGCAACGCAGGCCGGGATACGCTTTCCCGGCGGCAACTCATGCTCTGGGGGTGGCTAGGCTGCCCCGTCCTCCTCAACTCCAAAACCTATGCGCCCTCCATCCCAAAACTGGGTAGAAGAAAGCCAAACGTAATCGCAGGAGGTCAATATGACTGCAGAAGATAAGGCAAAGAACGCCGGCAAGGTCGCGCTCGTCTTGGAGGGTGGCAGTTTTCGCGGGCAGTTTACCGCGGGCGTGCTCGACGTTCTCATGGAGGCCGGCGTCGAGATTCCGGCGGTATATGGCGTATCGGCCGGCGCCCTCAACGGCGTGAACTACAAGTCGCACCAGATCGGCCGTGCCAACCGCATCAACCTGGCTTTCTGCAACGATAGCCGCTTCATGGGCGCCGCATCGTTTGCGTCCACGGGCTCCATTGTGGGTTACGACTTCATCTTCAACGATGTCCAGGACCGCCTGGACCCCTTTGACAACGAGACGTTCGATGCGAGCCCCATCGAGATGTACGCCGTCGCGACGGACATGCTGTTCGGAACCGCCGCGTACCTTCCGGTCAAAAGCGCCGTGCTCGATCTCGACGCCGTGCGCGCCTCGACTTCGTTGCCGCTGGTGACGCCTCCGGTCGAGATCGACGGACACAAATACGTCGACGGTGGCGTTGCCGATTCGGTCCCCATCGAGCATGTGCTCGAGGAGGCGGGCTTCGACCGTGCGGTCGTCATCGTCACGCAGGACCGTTCGTATGAGAAAAAGCCCTACGAGTTTTTGCCGGCCGCGCGTGCGCGTTATGCCGACTACCCCTATCTGCTCGAGGCTATCGAGACGCGCCATGACCGTTACAACATCCAGCGCATGCACCTGTGGAAGTATGAGCGCGAGGGCCGTGCGTTGGTCGTCGCTCCGCAAAAGCCGGTCGAGGTCGGCCATATCGAGCACGATCCGGCAAAGCTTTTGGACCTGTATATTCAGGGCCGCCAGGAGGCAAAGCGCCTGCTCGCGGAAATCCAAGAGTTCGTTGAGCGCTAACGACGACGAACCATCAAAAAATGAAAACAGCTAAAGAGCTGGAAAAATCACAGCTCGTGGATGACATGTGCAGAAACTCTGGTCGGAGCCAAAATACCTGTTGACTCGTACGGCGAGCGGGGTAATATGGACGGGTTACTTGCAGAGCCCCGTGAATCTCTGTAACAACACGTACTGTACATGGAGGAGTCTAAGTGATTTCGAAATCGACTCACTACGCCAAGCAGGGCGAGGTCCAGCGCAACTGGGTTCTCGTCGACGCCGATGGTGCTGTCCTGGGCCGTCTTGCCACCCAGATCGCAATGATCCTGCGCGGTAAGAACAAGCCCCAGTTCACGCCCAACAGCGACTGCGGCGACTTCGTTGTCGTCATCAACGCCGATAAGGTCCAGCTTACCGGTAACAAGGCCGACACGAAGACCTATTATCGCCACAGCGGCTACAACGGCGGCCTCAAGGCTGAGAGCTTCCGCCAGGCTATGGAGAAGCACCCGGAGAAGGTCATCGAGCGCGCCGTTCGCGGCATGCTGCCCAAGACCACCCTCGGCCGTGCCCAGATGACCAAGCTTAAGGTCTACGCTGGTGCCGAGCATCCGCATGCTGCCCAGAACCCCACGAAGATTGAGCTGGAGGCTTAAAGATGGCTGAGAACACCGTTGTCTACCAGGGTACCGGCCGTCGTAAGAACGCCGTCGCCCGCGTCCGTCTCGTCCCCGGCACCGGCAAGGTGACCATCAACAAGCGTGACGCCGAGCAGTATTTCGGCCGTCATCAGCTCGTTGAGAACGCCCTTGCTCCCTTCAAGGTGACCGACACCGCCGGTCAGTTCGACGTTATCGCTCTGTGCGATGGCGGCGGCATCTCCGGTCAGTCCGGCGCTCTGCGCCTGGGCATCGCTCGCGCTCTTCTGAACGCTGGCGACTACCGTGCTGACCTCAAGAAGGCTGGTTTCCTTACGCGCGATGCTCGCGTGGTCGAGCGCAAGAAGTACGGCCTCAAGAAGGCTCGCCGCGCTCCCCAGTTCTCCAAGCGCTAAGGTTTTATCTCCTTACGAGATACAATGTACAAGCGGGGCCTGCCGATTGCTCGGCGGGTCCCGCTTTTCTTTTTCGACTAGGGTGGGCGACTGCGTTTTGTCCACTTGGGAAGGAGCGATCCTATGCCCCAGAACATCTTCGGTACCGATGGCGTCCGCGGCGTCGCCAACGCCGACCTCTCGTGCGACCTCGCGTTTCGTCTTGGTCGTGCGGCGACCAAGTTTCTTGGTCCGGACATCTGCATCGGCCGTGACACGCGCCTTTCGGGCACCATGCTCGAGAGCGCTCTGACCGCCGGCATTATGGCGGAGGGCGGCCGCCCGCATTGCTGCGGCGTCATCCCCACGCCTGCCGTGGCACTGCTCACTGTTCAAAACGAGCTCGACGGCGGCATCGTCATCTCTGCTTCGCATAATCCGCCGGAGTTCAACGGCATCAAGTTCTTTAGCCGCAAGGGTATGAAGCTCCCCGATGCTGTCGAGGAAGAGATCAGCGCCTGGGTCATGTCCGAGGAAGCTATGGCTGCCGACACGCTGCCGACCGGTGCCGGCGTGGGCCACATCATCAAGATGAAGGACGCTCGCAAGGCATACGTCGACCACGCCATCGATACGCTTGATGGCCTGAGGCTCGATGGCCTGGTCGTTGCCGTCGACTGCGGTCACGGTGCTTCCTGCCAGACCACGCCCGCCGCGCTGCAGCGCCTGGGTGCCACGGTCCATGCCATCAACACCGATTACTGCGGCACCGACATCAATGTCGAGTGCGGCTCTACGCACCTCGAGCCCCTGCGCGAGCTCGTGCTGCGCACCCATGCTGATATCGGTCTGGCCCACGACGGCGACGCCGACCGCGTGCTGTTCGTGGACAGCGAGGGCAACGAGATCGATGGCGACTACATCCTGGCCATCTGCGGTTCCGACCTGGCCGCTCGCGGCAAGCTCGCCAACTCCGAGATTGTCTCGACCGTTATGTGCAACCTAGGCTTCTCCATCGCCATGAAGGAGCAGGGCTTCGAGATGGTCCAGACCGCCGTGGGCGACCGCTACGTTTTGGAGCGCATGCTCGCGGATGGCGCCGTCATCGGCGGTGAACAGTCCGGCCACATCATCTTCCTGGAGCACAACACCACCGGTGACGGCCTGGTGACGGCTCTGCAGCTGCTGGCCGTGCTCAAGCGCACCGGTCGTACCCTCACCGACCTTGCCGGCATCATGAAGAAGTACCCGCAGGTACTCGTCAACGTGCATTCGGACAACAAGGCTGGTCTGGACGATTGCCAGCCCATCTGGGATGCCGTCGCTGCTGCCGAGAAGGAGCTTGACGGCCGCGGCCGCATTCTGGTGCGTCCGAGCGGTACCGAGCCGCTGGTCCGCGTGATGGCCGAGGCCGAGACGCACGAGCTGACCCAGCGCGTTGTCGACGACATCGTCGAGGTTGTCAAGCGCGAACTTCCCTAATGGTCAAAAACCGTTGCCAAGTGGTAAACTGTTAAGGTTATTTTGATTGATTGGTATGTCCGAGGGGGAGCATGTTCACTAAAGTCCTAAGGTCTTTTGGTATGCGTGGTCGAGTCCTTACGCTGGATGCTCCCATCTCGGGCGACGTCATTCCGCTTTCCGAGGTAAACGACCAGACGTTTGCCACCGGACTTTTGGGCCAGGGCGTGGCGATTCAGCCTACGGGTACGCGCGTGATCGCGCCGGCTGACGCGAAGGTCGAGGCCATTTTTCCCACGGGACACGCCGTTGCGCTTAACACGGTCGATGGCCTGGACGTGCTCATCCACGTTGGTGTGGACACTGTTCAGCTCGAGGGCAAGCACTTTACCGTACATGCGCAAGTGGGTGACATCGTCCATAAGGGCGATGTGCTCATTGAGTTCGATCGCGAGGCAATTGCTGCCGAGGGCTACGATGTGACGGTTCCCATCTTGGTGTGCAACTCCGTTGAGTTCTCAAGCATCAAGGGCTCCGTTGGCGTGCATGTCGAAGAGATGGACCAGCTCATCGTTGCTCGCGAGCGCTAGCAAGTGCACGTGGCCATTAGCCTACAATTCAAACACGTTTACGGAGGGCGCCCTTGAAAGAGGACGCCCTCCGTGGCAAGATGGGATTTGTCCGAGGCTAAACAGCTTTGGGTCACCGTGGACGGGCAGGGGCCTCGACGCGGTTAGACACGAGACACATACATTACGCGACCTCGCCCTGGTGGCCGCACACGTTGGTTGCGGCCGACGCGGGCCGCGGGCAAGTGCTTGTAAGGGGAGCCTTGCCTCTCTTGTACGAGAAAGGACGCGTAATGAAGATCATTAAAGCTAAAGACTACGAGGATATGAGCCGCAAGGCCGCTAATATCATCTCGGCCCAGGTTATCCTCAAGCCCGACTGTGTGCTGGGTCTTGCCACCGGCTCCACCCCGATCGGTGCCTACAAGCAGCTCGCTGCTTGGTACGAGAAGGGCGACGTCGACTTTGCCGAGGTCAGCACCTACAACCTGGACGAGTATCGTGGCCTTTCGCACGACGATCCCCAGAGCTATCACTACTTCATGCGTGAGAACTTCTTCGATCACATCAACATTGACCTGAACAACACGCATGTGCCCGATGGTTCCAACCCCGACGCCGCCACTGCCTGCTCTGAGTACGACAAGATCGTCGCGGCCGCCGGTTACCCGGATCTGCAGTTGCTCGGCATTGGCAACAACGGCCACATCGGCTTCAACGAGCCCGATGACCACTTCTCCAAGGGCACGCACTGTGTCGACCTCACCGAGAGCACCATTCAGGCCAACAGCCGCCTGTTCGACAGCATCGACGATGTTCCCCGTCAGGCCTACACCATGGGTACCCAGACCATCATGTATGCCCGTATGATCCTGGTCGTCGCCAACGGCGAGGCCAAGGCTCAGGCCGTGCATGACATGTGCTATGGTCCGGTTACGCCCGAGTGCCCGGCTTCGATCCTGCAGCTGCACACCAACTGCGTTGTCGTTGCCGACGAGGCCGCCCTTTCGCTCTGCGAGTAGCGCGAATCCTGCACCTCGACATAGCCTTGATTAAGGCCTCCGCTTTGCGGGGGCCTTTTTGCTACCCCTTTCCGCCCACTTGACCAAAAACTTGCCGTAAGCTTGACGAACGCCAGATGTCCAACAGCTTGATTCATTCCATACCAGATTCTATGCAAAAATGCCACTAGAAGGTCGTAGACGGTAGCGGGTGCTAGGCGAGTTGAATGACATGGCTGAACCTTGTTCATTTGCGTTACACTGCCGCTTAGATGGGACAAGCTGACAAGCTCATTTACCTGCTTAAAGACCGATTAGTCGGGGGATTAATAACAATCGGCCCTCGCTGTACAAAAACTTGCCGCTTGCGTACCAAAAGACAACCTAAAACACAAGGTCGCTCTATTCATAGCGCGGCTTGTATGGTCTTGCGGCTACAGTGTCCATACGGTCGAGTTGAGGAGCGGGCATGGTAAACGATTTGAGCGGTATAGACGACCTCGAGCTGATGCCGTTAGGCGGAGGCTATATGGTGCGACGCGAACGCTTGATGAATGAGCTTATCGCCAAGGGCCGAAAGGCCGGCATCGTGGTGCTTTATGCACCCGACGGGTTTGGGAAGACCTCGGTGCTGCTGCAGTACACCCATGAGGTTAAATGCGACCCGACGCGAGGCCCCGTGCGGATTATCGAGGCCGATCGCGCCACTGGGCGCGAGGTGTTTATGCAGCTCGAGGTGGTTACCGAAGAACTCAAAGACAAACCGCACTCCCTTATCGCGATTGATAATGTGCCAAACCTCGATCAGCACGATACCGAAGACCTCATCGACAGGATTCGCGGCCTGCGCGCTATGGGGGTAGGGGTCTTTATCTCCTGCCGTCCTTCAAATCGTCAGCTGATTCATGGGCTGGGCGATTCGGTTAAGATCAATGCGCAGATGCTCAAGGTGCATGCCTATGAGTATTCGGCGTGGGCATCGGCGTTTTCGATCAGCACATCGCTCGACTTTTATCAGCTCACGCAGGGTGTGCCCGAACTCGTTTCGGCATTGCAGACGGGTCTGTATGGCCAAGGCGACGTAGCCGGTCTGCTCGAAAACGAGATTGTCAACGTATATGGCGCGGCACTTGCCGATCTGGCTTCGCTCGACAATAATGCGCTGTTTTGCGTGGCATGTCTCATGGTTTTGATGGGCGAGGGCAATATCGCAGAACTCGAGGCTTGCGGGGTGAGGCTGTCGATGGTCGACCAGTCCTACTTTGTACGCGACTACCCGATCTTTGGCTTGGATCCCGCCGAGCGGAGTTTTACGTGTCTGGGCACAGAGGATAACGGACGCTTGCGTTTGCGTAAGTTGGTGGCCGAGGTTCGCCCCGAACTTGTTCCGAGGGCGGCCCGGATTTTGCTTAAGGCGGGCCGATGCGATGCGGCGATGGGCCTGGCGGACGCCTTTTTGGACCGTGAAGCGGTCCTTGAACTTGCTGGGCAGTATGGGGTCGATCTTGCTCTGACGGGGCACGGGGCCGATATCTGCCGAGCAGCGCTGGGCACGATCGATGCCGACGATCCGGCTCCAGAGCCAACGCCTGCCGAGGCGCTCGGCGTATATCTGGCAGCGGTCAGCGTGTCCAATACAAAGCTCGCTCGCTATATGGCATCGGTTATCGAGCGCGGGGGCGAACGGGCAGCCTGCGAAATAGACCCTGTTTCATGGAGGGTGGCCCAGACGCTGACGGCTGTTTGCTATGGGGACAACGGGCTTGGGCTTCCTACGAACCTGGCCGTACCAGAAATCGAGACATCCCATACCGCACTCGATATGTTGTCTGCGCATATCGAGGTCAAGCGGTGCCTGACCGAGCGGGGAGATGACGGCGGCGTTCTACAGCAGCTCAAAACGAGCAAGGCCTACGACTGCGAGCTCGACATCGCGGGGATTGTTCTACGGGCCGATAGCATGCTGGTGGAGCTCTTTGACGGGTCGTTTGCGGGAACCGACGAGCGCGACGACGAGATGACGGTGGTGCGGGAGGCGCTCGATGTACGCGGGCTTAAGGCGATGGCTATCTGGGTGCGTATGGTGTTGGCGGCACGGCGGCTCCTTTCGGGCTTGCCGGTAACCGACGATGCGGCGTTCAACGAGCTCGATCGTTTTGCCGTGCGCATGCGCGACAACCAGATTCAGCTGTTTGGCCTGTTGCTAGAAGGCTGGCAGTCGCTGGCAGAGGGACGGCCGGTTAATGCAAAGTTCCGTGCGGTCCAAGTGCTCAAACTTGCCGAGGAGTCGATTGCGTACATGCGCGATAACGCATTGCTGCTGGAGCGCGCGGCATATCTGCGTAACACCTCGATGGTTTCGGTGCGCGAGGAAGCGGAGTTGCTCGATATAAGCCAGACGCAGGTTGGTGGCGCAGAAGCCTGGATGGTGGCGCTGCATTTGGCCTGTGCGGGCCGAGATAGCGATCTTGCGGCCTGGATGTCCATGAATCGTGCGGGGATTCTAGAGCCATCGTATCGGCTCTTTGCGCGCCTTGCCATGCATTGTCTGGGCGAGCCGGCGGCCAGGATACGCAAGAAGCTTCCCGTGCGCGAGCTATCGCGGTACTCGCTGCGCGACGATTTGGAAGGGGAGGGCGAGCGCCTGTTCCAGGCCGGCGAGGTTGAAGCCGTTGATACCATCGACCATATCGAGATTCGCATGTTTGGCGCGTTTCGCGCCGAGCGCGACGGGTTTCCCATCACGGACAAAATGTGGCGCCGCAAGAAGGCGGCGACGCTTGCCGAGCGGCTTGCGCTGGGCATGGATGCGCTCGTCGATCGTGAGACGCTGGCCATGGAGCTGTGGCCCCATGCCGAGTTCAATAGCGCCCGCAATAACCTGTACTCGACGATATCGCGCTTGCGGTCGGCTTTGGGACCGACGCCAGACGGCAAGTCGTGTGTGCTCATCCAAAATGAATGCATCGGGCTCAACAGCGACTACGTCAAGACCGATGTACGGCTGTTTGACCAGATAAGCCGCGAGGTTTTGGGAAATCGCACGGGTGCGCGCGGGCCCCATTTAGTTGAGCTGTGCCTTAAGATTGAGCAGCTTTATGCCGGACCGTTGTATGTTCCCAATGGCTGTAATCCCACCTACTTTTTACGTATGCGACGCATTATGCAGTCAAAGTACATCGATTGCATGATTAAGGGAGCAAATGCCGCTCTAGAAGAAAACGATCTGCAGTCGGCGATTTGGCTGGCGGAGTCGGGCCTTCGGCAGGAAACGGCGCGTGAGGATATGGTGCGCTGCGCCATGCGTGTCTACAGTGCGGCGGGGCGGCGGCGCGATATCGTCGAGCTGTACAGCGGGCATATGCACCATCTAAGGGAGCAGGTCAATGGCGTGCCCGAGCCCGAGACGCGGCGTCTATACGAGCGCTTGGTGGAGGGGCGGCTCAATCGCGTGCTGGTCGAGCGATAAAAAACGGGCGCCCGAAGTACTTGGGCACCCGTAAGCTTGCTATATGTTGGCTCGCCGGATCATTGGCTCTTAGACGAGCTTGATCTTCTCGATATCCTTGCGCGAGGACTCGCGATACAGCGAGAACTTGCGGCCGATAACCTGGACGACCTCGGCGTGGCAGCGCTCGGCGAGCTCCTCGGCGGCCTCGCGGGCGGAAAGACTGGAGCCATCGAGCACGGAGCACTTAACGAGCTCGTGCTTCTCCAGGTAGGCGACCGTCTGCTCGACGGTGCCCTCGTTGACGTCGGACTTGCCGATGATGATGGCGGGGTTGAGGTGATGGGCCATGCTGCGAAGCTGCTTGACCTGGGCTCCTGTCAGTGCCATGGGTTCTCGCTTTCTATGTATGGGGCGCCCCGCGACGGGGCCTTAATCTACGTGAGCTGTCCCACGATAGCGCAGGAACGGCGCGGTGTGGAGCGCGTTTGCCCAGTTCAAAAAGAATGCGGATGCCGAGTGAGTGGGCGGTGCGGGCTGCGAGCAGGCTATGAGCTGGGCGCAGAGACCGGCTCCCATGCAATAAACGCCCAACGAACCTTGCGGACATGATCGAGCATATAGCGCCCCTGCGGCACGCCCTTGGAGCCCGGCTCACCGGCATGGGGGTTCTCAATCATGTGCTGGGCGATGTAGTCGCGCAGGCGGTCGATCTTATCTTCGTTGCCATGTTCGAGCATACGGGAGAAGTCCGTCACGCCTGCCTCGAGGCTATCGAAGGTGTCGCGACGAGGCGATTCAAAGTACGTAACCTGCGGCAACGCACCCATCTGAATGAGGATGTTGAAGGCGTACACAAAGCCATTACTGCAGGTAACCGAGGCACCGATAGCGTTCATCAAGTGCAGATCATAGCGCGGGCTGGAGTTGGCGACCATCGTGACAGCACAACGCCGACGAGCCGTACGGTCAAGCTTGGCAAGCGCACCTTTTAGATTGGTCGTCGTAACCGAGCGACTCGCAAAGGCAACATCTACCGCTTTCGCGACCGGTCCAACCAAATCCCAATCATCATCCCAAGCAAGCTCAAGCGGCGTAATAAGATCCTCGAGCCCATAGTACTCAATACCAGCATCAAGCGTGCCCAACATAGCAGGGGAGAAGTCAGCCGCAATCACAGGATGCCCAGCCTGAGCAAGCGGAATAGCAATCGACCCAGCCCCACACCCCATATCGAGCACCGATTCGCCGGGCTCAAGCGCCAACAGCTTTATAAAATCCCGAGCATAAGGGGCAGTTTCCAGTGGACGAAAATGCCGAGCTCGCTTATCCCACTCAAAAGAATCATCAGCTCGCCGCCGATCAGCTTGCAAGCGCATCCACTCCTGATTCCAATCAGCAGAAAGAAGCTCAGAGCGAGCATCCCCATCAACCACGGGCCAACCTCCTAGCAACAAAAAAGCGACTCCCCCCAAAAGAAGAGCCGCAACCAGCATATATCAGAAAAAGAACCGTTCCAATGCCAAACCGCCGCACCAGCCTAGTGGTGCAGGAGCGAAGCAACTGCAACCGGGATAGAACCCAACCGAGGTCCCGTTGTGCGGGAGCCCCGGGGAGGGCAAATATATAAGGTCGATCGCGAGTTCCGCACGAGCCGGAGAGCACGTAATGTGCTCTCCGTGCGAGTCAGGACTGTTCGAGCAGGCGACCTTATATATTTGCCCTCCCCGGGGCTCCTCGCCAGTCCCCCTCAGCTAGTTCTTGAGCGAGTTCAGCGGCGCCGGGAAGCGTCCGCCACGGTGGGCAAGCACGGTGCCGGCGTTGGGGTTCACCGGCATGATGGGTGCACGGCCAAACAGGCCGCCGTACTCGACGCAGTCGCCCACGCCCTTGCCGATGGCAGGAATCACGCGGACGGCCGTGGTCTTGTTGTTGATGACGCCGATGGCCATCTCGTCGGCGATGATGCCGGCGATGGTCTCGACCGGGGTGTCGCCGGGGATGGCGATCATGTCCAGGCCAACGGAGCACACGCAGGTCATGGCCTCGAGCTTCTCGAGCGAAAGCGCACCGGCCTCGACGGCGGCGATCATGCCGGCGTCCTCGGACACGGGGATGAAAGCGCCGGAGAGACCGCCCACGCTGGAACTGGCCATGACGCCGCCCTTCTTAACGGCATCGTTGAGCATGGCGAGCGCGCAGGTCGTGCCGGGGCCACCGCAGGTGCCCACGCCGATGATCTCGAGGATGCGCGCGACGGAGTCGCCGATGGCGGGCGTGGGAGCCAGCGACAGGTCGACAATGCCCTTCTCGACACCCAAGCGATGGGCGGCCTCGCGGCTCATGAGCTCGCCGGCGCGGGTGATCTTAAAGGCGGTCTGCTTGATCTTCTCGGCGACTTCCATCATCGATGCGGAATCGGGCAGCGTCTCCAGGGCTGCGGCCATAACGCCGGGGCCCGAGACGCCTACGTTGATGACGGCGTCGGCCTCGCCACCGCCGTGGACGGCGCCCGCCATAAACGGGGAGTCCTCGACCATGTTGGCAAAGCAGACAAACTTGGAGGCGCCAACGGAATCCTGGTCGGCCGTGAGTTTAGCGGCATCGATGATGGTCTGGGCGGCCATGAGCACGGCGTCCATGTTGATGCCGGCGCGCAGGCTGGCGACGTTGACGCTGGAGCAGACGCGGCTCGTGGTGGCGAGCGCCTGGGGGATGGACTGGATGACGCGGCGGTCGGCGTCGCCGATGCCCTTCTGGACGAGTGCGGAGAAGCCGCCCAGGTAATCGATGCCGAGCGTCTCGGCCGCGCGGTCGAGGGCATGTGCGATGGGGGTGAGGTCCTCATCCTTGCAGCACGCGGCGATCTGCGCCACCGGGGTGACGGAAACGCGCTTGTTGACGATGGGGATACCGTACTCGCGCTCGAGGTTCTCGGCGGTCTCGACCAGATGCTCAGCCGTGTGCGTCACGTGGTCGTAGATCTTCGTGCACATGCGGTCGAGGTTCTCGTCACCGCAACCCATGAGCGAAACACCCATGGTGATGGTCCTGATGTCGAGGTTCTGCTCCTCAACCATGCCGCGGGTTTCCGCGATTTCTGCGGGCGTGATCGCCATCCTTGCGCTCCTATCTGCCAAAACGAGCATAGTCTTATCTATTCTAACGTGCCGCACGTGCCAAGTGGCGCATGCGGCACGTTTTGGTGCTCGGTTGTTTCCGTTGTGTTACTGCCCAAAGACCTCTTCGGCGATACGAGCGCTTTCGGCGGCATCCTTGGCGTAGTAGTCCGCGCCGATCTGCTTGGCGTATTCGGGGGTGAGTACGGCGCCGCCCACGATGATCTTGACGCCCGGAACCTCGGCATGGAGCAGCTTGATGGTCTCCTCCATGGCGACGACCGTGGTGGTCATAAGCGCCGAGAGGCCGACGAGTTTGATATCGCGCTCCTTGACGGTCTTGAGTACCTCCTGCGGATCGACGTCGCGGCCTAGGTCAAAGACGGTGTAGCCGTAGTTATCGAGCAGCATCTTGACGATGTTCTTGCCAATGTCGTGGATGTCGCCCTTGACGGTGGCCACGCAGATCTTGCCCTTGTCGGCGATCTCGCCGGCGGGCATCAGGCGCTTGATGGTGTCAAAACCCACGCGCGCGGCCTCGGCCGAGGCCATGAGCTGCGGCAGGAAGAACTTGCCCTGATCAAAGAGGACGCCGACCTCGTCGAGGGCGGGGATAAAGTGATTGTTGATGAGGTCCATAGCGTCGTGGTCTGTCAGCAGACGCTCGGTCTCGGCAGCGATCTCGCCTTTGCGGCCCGAGACGACCATTCGACGAATCGGGTCGTCGTTGCCGTCAGTGCCGGCGGTGCCAGCAGCAGGCGCGGCATCACTCGATGCGGCCTGAGCCGCTGCCGGGTTGGCGGCGATCTTGTACGGATCGGTCCAGCCGGCATAGCGCTCGATGTATCCGGTCGAGCCCTCGTCTTCAACGCTCAGGACGCGATAGCTGTAGACGGTGTCCATAAAGCGCTTGGAACCCGGGTTCATGATGGGGGCGTCCAGGCCCGCGCCAAAGGCGGCGGCCAAAAAGACCGAACCCAGCAGCGGGCGGGCAGGCAGGCCAAAGCTGATGTTCGATACGCCGAGCGCGCATTTGACGCCCAAGCGCTCCTTGCACAGGGACATGGCGCGCAGGATCTGCTCGGCTTGGCGCTGGTTGGTCGAGGCGGTCATGACCAGACAGTCGATGAGGATGCGGTCCGGTCCGATGCCGTAACGGGCAGCCTCGGCCACGATGCGCTCGGCGATGGCGAAGCGAGCCTCGGCGGTATCGGGAATGCCGCCTTCGTCGAGTGTGAGGCCGACGACGTTGGTGCCGTAGTGGGCGACCAGCGGGAAGATCTCATCCATGATTTGCTGTTTGCCATTGACCGAGTTGATGATGGGCTTGCCGGCGTAGCGGCGCACGGCTGCCTCGACGGCTGCGGGGTCGGTGGAGTCGATCTGCAGCGGTAGCAGCGTGGAGCCCTGGAGCTGCTCGGTCGCCTGCTGGATGATCTTGACCTCGTCGATCTCGGGCAGGCCCACGTTGACGTCCAGGATGTCGGCGCCCTGTTCCTGCTGGCTGATGCCCTGACTCACGACGTAGTCCAGGTCACCGTCGCGCAGGGCCTGTTGCAGGCGCTTTTTGCCGGTGGGATTGATGCGCTCGCCGATGACGGCGATCTTGTGGCCGTCACAGGGAAGGTCCACGACCGTCTGGGCGCTCGTGACCGACATGCTGGGCTTGCGGCGGCGCGGGCTGGGCGTGTGGTTGTCGATAAGCGTGCGCAAGGCCGCCATGTGCGCCGGCGTGGTGCCGCAGCAGCCGCCCACGACACTCACGCCGTCCTCAATCATGCCGGCGACGGCCTCGGCGTATTCGGGTGCCTGGATGTCAAAGACGGTATTGCCGTCATCGTCCACGCGGGGCAGTCCCGCATTGGCCTGCACCATAACGGGCTTGTCCGTAACGGTGAGCATGCGTGCGGCGAGCCCTCTGAGTTCGGCCGGTCCCTGGCTGCAGTTGATGCCCAGGACGTCGGCGCCGATGGCGTCGAGGGTGATGGCGGCGACCTCGGGGCTCGTTCCCAGGAAGGTACGGCCGTCTTCCTCAAAGGTCATGGTGGCAAAGACGGGCAGGTCGGAGTTCTCGCGGCAGGCGAGGACCGCCGCCTTGATCTCGGCAAGGTCAGTCATGGTCTCGATAATAAAGAGGTCCACACCCGCATCGACGCCGGCACGCACTTCCTCGGCAAAGAGGTCATAGGCCTCGTCGAAGCTCAGGGTGCCCAAGGGGCGAAGCAGCGCGCCGATGGGACCGATATCGCCGGCGACGTAGTGGGCGCCGGCCGCGCGGGCGCAGGCGACGGCGGCGGCAAAGACATCTGCCACGGTGGCGGCACCGTCGAGCTTGTGGGCGTTGGCACCAAAGGTGTTGGCGGTGATCACGTCGCAGCCGGCCTCGACGTACTGACGCTGAATATCGGTAATGACCTGGGGCTCCTCAAAGTTGAGCAGCTCGGGCAGGGCTCCGGCCTTCATGCCGGCCGCCTGCAGCATGGTGCCCATGCCGCCGTCGAACAGGAAGTGTCCCGTGCCCTCGATGGCGGCGCGCAGGCGATCGTCCTTAATGCGAAGGTCGCCGATCGTGCGCGTCTTGTACGTGGCGCCGTTACAACGCGCAGTATTGACGGGCGCTGCCAGCGCGGTACCGTCGGAATCATGGGTGATAAGCGGAGTAAACATCGAGGGCTCCTAATGGCTGGAATAGCAGGTGGTGTGGGCGGCGCGGAAACGGCAGTGCTCGCGCATGCGGCAGATATTGCAGGTGGGGCGGCTCTGGGCGTCGCGGACCTTGCCATCAAACAGACCGATCACCGCGGTCACGCTCTTGGTGGGCATGAGCAGGCTGGTCGGCGTGACGGTAAGCCCGATGAGCCGCGTGGCGTTGAGCGCAGCCACGATTGAGTGCTGGGCCGTAAGCGGGCAGTCGCCGTAGCCGGGGCTGAAGCGCCAGTTACCGGCGAGTCCGTGTGCGGCGGCCGCAGCCTTGACCTGTTGGTCCATCTGCTCGACGGCGGCTTCTACATAGGCAGAGCATGCGGCGTCGAGCACGGCTCCCTCTAGGGGCTGCTGGGCTCCCGTGGTTCGCAGGCGACGCTCGGCGTCCATGCCGAGGGTGCATGCCATGAGTGCGGCAAAGCGGGCGTCTTTGAGGTGGCGATAGATATCGCGGCCGCGCAGCTCAACGTTGGTGCCGACCAGGCGGATGCAAGGCTCGCCCTGCTCGTCGACGCCCGTGGCATCGACGGCAAACACGCGTCGCACGCCACGGGGCTCAATGTCCAGTTCCAAACGCTCAACGACAAGCTCAATACGCTGCGACAGCTCGGGCTCAATCTGCTGACCGCCGTAGCCCAGGTAGCGCAGCATTTCGGCACGGTCGACTCGGGGGCGATGGGCAGCATCGATACGGTAGAGCGCCGGCGACGCAAGGTCGGCCGGCACTTCACCAAAAGCTGTATCGATGTGCGGTTTTTCCATTACCCCAGGCGCTCCATAATGGTTGCGGCGATCGCAGGACGATTCATAGTGTACAGGTGCAGACCGTCGGCACCGTGCTCCTTGAGGTCGCAAAGCTGGCGGGCTGCATAATCTACACCAGCTGCCTGCAGGCTCTCGGGGTCGTTCTCGTACTTGGCGAGGATCTTGATGACGGGGGAGGGCAGCGACGCGCCGCACATAAAGACCATGCGGCTGATCTGCGACTTGCCCATAAACGGCATGATGCCCGCGGTAATGGGCACGGTGATGCCGGCCTTGTCGGCAAGCTCGCGAAAACGGTAGAAGCACTCGTTGTCAAAAAAGAGCTGCGTCACAAAGAAGCTCGCGCCGGCGTCCTGTTTTTGCTTGAGGTATTCGACCGAGAGGTTGAGATCCTCGCAGGCAATGTGGCCCTCGGGGTAGGCTGCGGCGCCCACGCAAAAGCCGGCATCGACGAGCTCCGGGATGAGGTCGCAGGCGTAGGCGTAGTCCGAGGCGGGCTTGTCATCTTCAGTCGCGCCAGCGGGCAGGTCGCCGCGCAGGGCTAGCACGTTTTCCACACCGGCCGAGCGATACTCGTCAATCTTGGCGGCGATGTCGGCGTGGGTGCGGCCAACGCAGGTGAGGTGCGCCACCGAGGGCGTATCGAATTCGCTCGTAATCATATGCGCGATGGGGGCGGTGGTGGCACCGTTGCCCGAGCCGCCGGCCGAGCAGGTGACCGAGACAAAGCTCGGCGAAAGCTTGCACAGATTGCCTGCCACTTCGCGAGCCGTATCGAGGGTCAGCTCGCCCTTGGGCGGGAACATCTCAAACGAAACGGGCGCGGTGCCCTGGGATGCTGCCTGCTTAAAAACCTCGTCGACGCGCATATCGTGCTCCTCTAGATACGTAATAGTGTGATGTGTTGTAAGGATTCTACTGCACCACTGTGCCACGGTGGAGTTTCACTCGCTATTTGGGGATACCAATCAAAGATGCCTTGCTATCGGCATTTCCTATAACAGAGCGGTCAATGTAGGATGGGGCTATATTGAATGGTATCTGATGTGAAATACCAGTTAATAAAGCCCCGTCCCAAATTGGCTACCCTTAAACCATGGGGAGAGGTCTGCAATTTATGCAGTTGATTGGCTGTTGAGGGTGGCAACGCAGCCTCGATAGGGTAACCTCAATGATTGGTTTCGCGACGGCAACATAACGGTAATGTCGCGGAAACACGGCGAGTCTAAGCTATGACTCGTTCGTTAGTAATCAACACCGCTTCTCACGCGGTGCCGATACGAAGGGAGTTCCGTATGGCCGAACTTACTGACCGCTTCGGGACCATGGTGTTCTCTGAGGAAGTCATGAAGGACTACCTCCCCAAGGACATTTGGAAGCGCCTTGCTGCAACCCTCGAGGGCGGTGAGCCGCTCGACCTGGATGTGGCTAACGCCGTTGCCCACGCCATGAAGGTCTGGGCCATCTCCAAGGGCGCGACGCACTACGCGCACTGGTTCCAGCCGCTTTCGGGCATTACTTCCGAGAAGCACGATAGCTTCCTGGAGCCCAACCACGACGGCACCGCCATTACCAAGTTTACGGGCAAGAACCTCATCCAGGGCGAGCCGGACGCCTCCAGCTTCCCCAACGGCGGCCTGCGCGCCACCTTCGAGGCCCGTGGCTACACCGCTTGGGATCCCACTAGCCCCGCCTTTATCAAGGACGATGTCCTGTGCATCCCCACGGCTTTCTGCTCCTACACGGGCGAGGCCCTGGACAAGAAGACCCCGCTGCTGCGTTCCATGACCGCGCTCTCGCGTGAGTCTAAGCGCGTTTTGGCGCTGTTTGGCAAGACCCCCAAGAAGGTCGTTCCTTCCGTGGGCGACGAGCAGGAGTACTTCCTGATCAAGAAGGACGCCTATCGCAAGCGCAAGGACCTGGTCATCACCGGCCGCACCCTCTTTGGTGCTGCTCCCTGCAAGGGCCAGGAGCTCGAGGAGCACTACTTTGGCGCTATCCGCCCCACCGTCTCGGCCTATATGAAGGACCTGGACGATGAGCTGTGGGCGCTTGGCATTCCCGCCAAGACCAAGCACAACGAGGTTGCTCCCTGCCAGCATGAGCTCGCACCGGTCTATGGCGAGGTCAACGAGGCCATCGACCAGAATCTGGTCATGATGGAGAAGATGAAGCTCATCGCCTCCCGCCACGACTTGGTCTGCCTGCTGCACGAGAAGCCCTTCGAGGGCATCAACGGTTCGGGCAAGCACAACAACTGGTCGCTTGGCACCGAGTCCGAGAATCTGCTCGATCCGGGCGACACCCCGCTCGACAACCTGCAGTTCATCGTCTTCCTCACCGCGGTGATCGAGGCCGTCGATAACTATCAGGAGCTCCTGCGTGCCTCCGTTGCCTCGGCCGGCAACGACCATCGTCTGGGCGCCAACGAGGCTCCTCCGGCGATTATGTCCATCTTCCTGGGCGACCAGCTTACCGAGGTCGTTGAGAAAATCATCGATGGCAAGGCTTCCGTCCATGCCACGCGCGGCGTGCTCGACCTGGGTGCCGATACCCTGCCCAAGCTGATGCAGGACAACACCGACCGTAACCGCACCTCCCCGTTTGCCTTCACCGGCAACAAGTTCGAGTTCCGTGCCTGCGGCTCCGAGCAGAACGTCTCCGACTCCAATCTGGTGCTCGATGCCGCCGTGGCCAAGTCGCTCAAGTCCTTCGCCGACGCGCTTGAGGGTACGCCCGAGGATGAGTTCCAGGACGCTGCGCTCGAGTACTGCAAGAAGGTCCTGACCGACCACCAGCGCATCCTCTTTTCCGGCGATGGCTACTCCGACGAGTGGCCCGTTGAGGCCGAGAAGCGCGGCCTTGCCAACAACAAGACCACGGCCGACGCCCTGCCCGCCTTTGTTTCCGATAAGGCTATCGCGCTCTTTGAGGAGACGGGTGTCCTGACCAAGGCCGAGGCTCAGTGCCGCTACGACTGCAAGCTCGAGAAGTACAACAAGCTCATGAACATCGAAGCTACCACGATGGTTCGCGAGGCGCGCCGTACCTATCGTCCGGTCATTACCGCCTATGCCACCAAGGTCGCTAAGGGCCTTGAGACTATTCGTGCCGCCGGTGCTGAGGCCGCCATGCAGTGCGAGCAGAACACGCTCAACAAGCTCTGCAACGGTATCACCACCATCAACGACTCCATCAAGGCGCTCGACGCCGTGCATCAGAAGGCCGAAGCCCTCGATGGCCAGGAGCAGGCCAACGTGTATGCACACGAGGTCGTTCCCGCTATGGATACGCTCCGTGCCGCCGTGGACGCCATGGAGGAGATCGTGGCTGCCGACTACTGGCCGGTCCCGACCTACGACGACATTCTGTTCTACGTGTAGAACGTAACTGACATATCGTCACGGTATTGAGCCGGGGTCCGCATCATGCGGGCCCCGGTTTTGTTTGCGAAGGACGCTTTGGGGTCCGTTTTGCAACTGATTCGCCCATGCAATAAGGGGTCGTGGGCAAAAAACGCCAAATATGAGTACTGTCACAAGTCCTATAGCATTATCTTTTTGCAAAATATGCAGTGTTACGCAACATATGTCCAAGTACTTAGTTGATAAACGCCTGCAATTCTTCTGCCGTGGGACGCCTGGCGTCTAAATCGCCTTCTGATGGCATGAAATCGATGTTACTAAATTGGTAACAGTACTCATATTTGCTATTTTTGTCCACGGGCCCTGGATGGCAGTGTGATTTTATGCCCTCGGGGTTCGAATCCCGGCGTATGGGTAGCAAAAAGCCCGCTACCGAATTGGTAACGGGCTTCACATCTCAAATGGTGC
>CABUSL010000024.1 GCA_902494295.1 uncultured Collinsella sp. | reverse complement strand
TCGTATGCCGTCTTCGCGGCGTCACGCTTACTGGCCGCGTCCTTGTACTCCTTGTTTGCCGCATCGTATGCAGACTGGGCAGATGCCACAGCAGCGTTGGCGGCGTTGGCCTTCTCCTGCGCGGCAGCGACGGCAGCCTGGGCGGCCTGCAGATTTGTCTGTGCGGTGGCGTCGGCATCCGTCGCGGCATTGAGCTCCGCCTGCGCGGTCTTGAGCTCACCAGCAGCAGCGATCTTGGCGGCCTCAAGCGCACTCAGGTCGACACCCGTACCCGAGACGGCAGCATCGAGCGCGGCCTGCGCCTGGTTGAACTTCTGCTGGGCGTTATCGCGCGCGGTGGTTGCGGCTGCGAGCGCAGCGGCAGTCTCCTGCTTCTTGGCCTGGGCAGTCGTCAGAGCGGCCTCAGTGTCCTTCTTTTCCTGCTGAGCACTCGCCTCGGCGGCCTTGGCCTGGTCCAGATTGGCCTGTGCAGTAGCAACGGCCTTATTGGCGTCATCGAGCTTTGCCTGCGCGTCCTCGACGGCCTTCTTGGCGGCCTCGTACTCGTCCATACCCATGGCCTCGAGCTTGGCCTGGGCATCATCGAGGGCCTTCTTGGCCTCATCCTGCTTTGCCTTGGCGTCCTTGAGCGCCTGGGTCTTATCCTCGACACTCTTGTTGGCCTGTTCGAGCTGATCGTTCAGGTCGCCCAGCTTCTTCTGCTGCTGCTCTGCCTTGTCGACGGCCGCTTTAAGCTCGTCAATCTTCTCCTGAAGCGCGGCTACCTCGGCCTCGTTCTGCTCGGCGGCGTTATCGGTCACGGCCTGCGAGGCCTGATTCTTTTGCTGCTGCGCCTGCTTTTGAGACTGGCCCGCCGCGCCGGCCTTCTTCTGGGCGGCATCGTAGGCGGCCTGAGCGTCCTTGAGCTGCTTTGCCGACTCCTCGGCCAGCTGGGCAGCCGTCTTTACGACCGCTTGGTTACCGGCGGCAACGGTATTCTCTACAGAACTACCCCCCCCCTGAACAGAATCGCCGTTATCGGTTGACGGTGCGGCGATTGCCGCCAGCGGCGACATGAGCGGCTGAGCGATGAGGCCCGCCGTCAAAACGGTTGCGACGGCGCGGTTAGCAACGCCCTTGACGTTGACAGTCTTGGCCCGAGGCTCAAAGTGTTGTGGACTGTAGTTTGCCATGGCTTTCTCCCTTTGACACGGATGTATCCATACGTATTAAACGGTAGCTGTCGATTTTTGAATTCTGTTGCGCAACATTGGCGACCAGCGTATTTTTTGAAATTTACGCTCTCGTGCTTCACAATTTCGTCACATATGTAGGAGCTGGCGCATCATATTCTTGCGGGATCGAATTGAGCCTGTGATTTGCATTTGCTCCCGCGTCATCTGCCCTATCGAATCCCACATCCAACAGACGCCCTGCCCGCCACGGTGTAGAGTTAGGACAACGGGCGCGTTGCGCGGACCGCGCTGGAACGAGGTGGACATGGAACTCGACAAACAACAGATCAAGCGACTACGCGAACGCCATCACCGGCGCCACGGCATCCGCCCCGCCCATAGTGAGGCCATGGAAAACGTCACCCGTTTCCTCAAGCGCGCGTTCAACATTCGCGAAGGTCGCGCGCCCTATCACGTGATCCGCAAGCGTTTTGTAAACGGGGCGCGTCTGACTGGTTCCCACCTATGCATCCTCATCATCGCCATGCTCATCGCGAGCATCGGTCTCGATATCGACTCGGACATCGCCATTGTAGGTGCCATGCTCATCTGCCCGCTCATGGGCTCGGTCCTTGCCATGGCATACGGCATCGCCACGCTCGACCGCGAGATTGCCGTCGAGGCCGTCGCCGGTCTCGCGCTGCAAATGGTCTTTTGCCTGGTCACGTCCACGCTGTACTTTAAGCTCTCGCCCCTTGGCACCACCACGGCGGCCATCATCGACAACTCGACACCCACCGTATGGGACCTTGCCGTCGCGCTCGCGGGCGGCTTTGCGGGCGGCCTGGGCAACTCGCGCGACCAGGAACCCGCCACGCTCATCGCCGGCGTGGCCGTGGCCACCGCGCTCATGCCGCCCCTGTGCGCGGCTGGTTACGGCATCGCTATCGCGAGCGGGCCGCTGTTCCTCTCGGCCCTTTACGAGTTTGGCATCAACGTCGTCTTTATCGCGCTGGCAGCCGAAGCCGTATTGCTTCTTTTGCGTGTACCGCTCAAGCGCGACCTCAACGGCGACGGCGTCGTAACGGCCGAGGAAGACGCCGAGGTCGATGAGCTGTCGCGCAAGGTGCGCCGCCGCATCATTGTGGGCACGGTGATTTTTGCCATCCCCTGCATTGTTATGACGGCGGGTTCCATTGGCTCGGCGCAGGCCGGCGTGCAGGACGGCTACGGCGTCACCGAAACCACGCGCGAGCTTGCGGCGGTGCTGCCAGGCTTTAAGGATTACACCGTCGCCGTCGAGACCTCGGCTGCCGAGGGCGAGGAAGAGGGCATCGTCGAGCGCGAGGTTGTCGCCCATGTGACGACAGGCGAGGCGCTTGGGGCACACGACCGTCACGTCGCCCGCAAGCTCATAGACCTCAACGTACCCGAACTCGATCGCGTGGAATTTGACGTGAAGTGATGCAGAGCGCAGCGCTACAGCTCGTACTTGTACACGCGGTAGATATACTTTTCGGCTTCCATCTCGTAGGTGGCGATGGGCAGTCCATAGCGATCGTACTCGGCAAAAGTCTTGGCCATGCCCGATGCCACGAGCATGCTATTCGAATCGCCGACGCGCTGCGCACTGCTCACATAGCCCGAAAACGGCACGGCGATCTGGTCCACAAGCTCGTAGGTGCGCACGGTCTCGTCCACCGTAAAGATGCGCCCAAACGAATGCGTTCCCTTACTGTAGTCGGTCACCACCGCGGCGACCAGCTGGCCCCAATCGAACTTGGGGTAGCTCTCGGCCGCACCAAAGTTGTTGTCGTATAGCAGCACTTGGTAGCAACCGGTCGTTGCCGTATCAGAACTCGGCAGATACGTCACGCTGTGCTGGCCTGCGTTGAGCGAAAAATCGCATTGGGCCTGCAGTAACTTGTCTTCAAAGCCCGAACCGGCCCAAAAATCGGGCAAGCCCACGGAAGGCTGTAGCAAGGTCATTTACGCAACATGTGTCCAGCAAAAACGGGTGGTAACCGGTACGGCTATCACCCGTTTGCCTCATATCTAGCCCAAAGCAGGCCAGTTACTTCTTAATGCCGCGTCCCAGACGCTCGGCGACCGATGCAACGGCCTCCTCGCTGGCCGGTCCGCAGCTCACGCAGCCATCGTGGGCACGCATCTGGCCGGTGACCTCGTCCATCGCGAGCGGCGCCACCTTCTCGAGCTTAAAGCCCTTGCCGGCGCGCATGTTTTCCTTGGCCACGCTGATCATGAGCTTAATACGGTTGAGCTGGTTGACCTCAGACGCGCCGGGATCATAGTCCACCGCAACAATGTTGCTCTCGGGGTGCTGGCGGCGCAGCTCCTTGATCACGGCCTTGCCCACCACGTGGTTAGGCAGGCACGCGAAGGGCTGCGTGCAGATGATGTTGGGTGCGCCGTGGTCGATCAGGTCGAGCATCTCGGCCGTGAGCAGCCAGCCCTCGCCCATGTTGTTGCACACCGAAAGCACCGTGCGGGCCTTGTCGGCCATGGTACCGATGCGCTCGGGCGCCTCAAAGCGGCGAGACTTTTCGAGCATCTCCTCCACCGGCGTACGCATCCAGTCCACGAGCTTAATAAGCGCCTGCATGCCCGCGCGCGTAGTGGCAGAGCTACCCAGCTCGTCCTTCTGCAGCTCGGCGTTGCTCATGGAGTACAGGAAGAAGTCGAGCAGGCCCGGCACCACGGCCTCGCAGCCCTCGCGCTCGATAACATCGACCACATGGTTGTTGGCCGTGGGGTGGAACTTAACCAAGATCTCGCCAACCACGCCCACGCGCGGCTTGGTGCCCTCGCCCACGAGCGGCATGGTGTCGAACGCACGGATGGCCTCGCGGCACAGCTTGGTGTAGTTGTGGCGGTTGAACTTAGGCGCCAGCTTGCGGGCGCGCGCCATGTACTCCTCGTAGAGCGCGTTCGCCGCACCGGGCGTAGCCTCGTACGGGCGGCAGCGGTAGAGCATCTGCATCATCACGTCGCCAAAGAGCACCGCGTACACGGCCTGCTTAAGCAGCGCCGGCGTAATCTTAAAGCCGGGGTTGTCCTCGCCGAGCGCCACGGCAGAAAGCGAGATCACCGGGATCTCGGGGTGGCCGCTTTCGCGCAGGGCCTTGCGGATGAGTGCGATGTAGTTGGTGGCACGGCAGCCGCCACCGGTCTGGCTGATAACCACGGCCGTCTTGGAGAGGTCGTACCGACCGCTCTCGATGGCCTCCATAATCTGGCCGGTCACCAAAATGGACGGATAGCAAATGTCATTGTTCACGTAGCGCAGGCCGGCCTCGACGGCATCGTGATCGGTCGAGGGCAGCAGCTCCAAGTTGTAGCCAGCACCACGGAACACCTCTTTGACCAGGTCAAAGTGGATCGGCGCCATCTGCGGGCACAGGATGGTGTAGCCCTCCTCGCGCATCTGCTCGGTAAAGGGCACCTTGGGCCACGCGGTCGAAGCACTCTCACGCTGAGCCTCAAACGTGTACTTGCGGCTCGCGAACGCGGGGGCATCCGTGGAGGGCGCCACCGGCGCGGCGTCGCCCTGCTCGTAGGCCTCGCCCGCGGCCGTGGCCTCGGCCAAGCGCTCGGCCTCCTGGTCCTTGAGCGCCGCCATGAGCGAGCGGATGCGGATGCGCGCGGCGCCCAGGTTGGACACCTCATCGATCTTGAGCACGGTGTAGATCTTGCCGCTGGCTTCCAGAATCTCCTGAACCTGATCGGTGGTCAGAGCATCGAGGCCGCAGCCGAAAGAGTTGAGCTGGATCAGGTCCAGGTCGTTGCGCATCGTCACAAAACGGGCGACGGCGTACAGGCGGCTGTGGTACATCCACTGGTCGACGACGCGGATGGGACGCTCGGGCTTCACCAGGTGCGCAAGCGAATCCTCGGTAAAGACCGCAAAGCCAAAGCTCGAGATAAGCTCAGGCAGGGCGTGGTTGATCTCGGGGTCATTGTGGTAAGGACGGCCGGCGAGCACAATGCCGTGACCGCCGTGATCCTCAACCCACTTAAGAGCCTCCTCGCCCATGGTCTGGATGTCCTCGTGGAAACGCGCATCGGCCTCAAAGGCAGCGTTGACGGCGGCATCGACCTCGGAGCGCGTGATCTTGGGCCCACGCACGCGGCCGCGACCAGCTTGTGCATCGGCCACACGGTCGACGGCGAGCACCTGGTACAGACGGCGCTTGAGCTCGGTCTTGTCGTGATAGGGCACAAACGGGTACAGGAACTCGATGTTCTGCTCGCGAATCTCGTCGATGTTGAGCGCCAGCGCCGTGGGGTAGCTCATGACGATGGGGCAGTTATAGCAGTTGCCAGCCGTCGGGTCCTCCTTGCGCTCCCAGCGCACGCACGGCATCCAAATGAAATCGACATCGCGGTCGATAAGGTTCATCACATGGCCGTGGCTCATCTTTGCCGGGTAGCACACGCTCTCGGACGGCATGGACTCGATGCCCGCCTGGTAGGTCTTTTTGCTCGACTGGTCGGACAGCTGCACGCTAAAGCCCAGGCGCGTAAAGAACGCATGCCAGAAGGGGTAGTTCTCGTACATGTTGAGTGCGCGCGGGATGCCGACGGTGCCGCGCGGGGCCTCGTCGGGACTCAGCGCCTCGCGGTTAAAGAGCAGCTCGTTTTTCTTTTTGAAGAGGTTGGGGGCCTCGGTCTTCTGCTTTTTGTGGCCGGCGCCCTTCTCGCAGCGGTTGCCGGTAATGAAGCGCCTGCCGCCACCAAAGTCGTTGACGGTGAGCTGGCAGTTGTTGGAGCAGCGACCGCAGCGGACGTGCTTTTGCGTCACGGTGAGGTGCGCGATGTCCTCGGCCGAAAGGATGGTCGAGGTGCCATCGGCGCCGGCGCGATCGCGGGCGAGCAGGGCAGCACCATAGGCACCCATGCAACCGGCGATGTCGGGGCGCACGGCGTGAACGCCGGTGAGCTGCTCAAACGCGCGCAGCGTGGCATCGGACATAAAGGTGCCGCCCTGGACGATCACCTGGCTGCCGATCTCCTTGGGATCACGCAGCTTAATGACCTTGAACAGAGCGTTCTTGATGACGGAATAGGACAGGCCGGCCGCGATGTCGCCCACCGTGGCGCCTTCCTTTTGCGCCTGCTTGACGCGCGAGTTCATAAAGACCGTGCAGCGGCTGCCCAGGTCGACGGGGGCCTTAGCATGGATGGCAGCGTTGGCGAACGCGCGCACGTCCATGTTCATAGAGACGGCGAAGCTCTCGATAAAGCTACCGCAACCCGACGAGCAGGCCTCGTTGAGCATGATGTGCTCGATAACGCCGTCCTTGACGCGCAGGCACTTCATGTCCTGGCCGCCGATGTCCAGAATGAACTCGACGCCGGGCAGGAACGCCTTGGCGCCGCGCAGGTGCGCGACGGTCTCGATCTCGCCGGAGTCGGCCTTGAGGGCCTCAATGAGCAGCGCCTCGCCGTAGCCCGTAGTGGTCACGTGGCCGATGGTGCAGCCGGCAGGGATATGGTTGTAGAAATCGGCCATGATGACCTTGGCCGTGCCCAGGATGTCACCGTTGTTGTTGCCGTACCAGGTGTGCAGCAGCTGGCCGTCCTCGCCCACGAGCGCGGCTTTCATGGTGGTGGAGCCGGCGTCGATGCCGATGAACACGCGGCCGGTGTAGCCGTCGAGCTTGCCCTTGGGGACGACTTCCTGGTCGTGGCGGGTTTTGAACTCGGCAAAGTCCTCGTCGGTGGCAAAGAGCGGATCCAGGCGCTCGACCTCGGCACCCTGTGTGTCACCCAGGGCATCGATAGCCTCGATGAGCTGCGGGAACGTGCTGAGCTTGTTGGACTCATGCGCCATGGCGGCGCCGCTCGCCACAAACAGGTGGGCGTTTTGGGGCACAATGCGGTGCTCCTCGTCCAGGTTGAGCGTGAGGTAGAAGCGGTGACGCAGCTCGGAGAGATACTGCAGCGGGCCGCCCAGGAAGGCGACGTTGCCGCGGATGGGACGGCCGCACGCCAGGCCCGAGATGGTCTGGGTCACGACGGCCTGGAAGATGGAGGCGGCCACGTCCTCGGGGCGGGCACCCTCGTTGAGCAGCGGCTGCACGTCGGTCTTGGCAAAAACGCCGCAACGACTGGCGATGGGATAGATGGTGGTGGCGTTGGCCGCGAGCTCGTTGAGGCCACTGGCATCGGTGTGCAGCAGGGTTGCCATCTGGTCAATGAACGCGCCCGTGCCGCCGGCGCAGGTGCCGTTCATGCGCTGCTCGATGCCGTTGTCGAAGTAGATGATCTTGGCGTCCTCGCCGCCCAGCTCGATGGCGACATCGGTGGCCGGGATGAGGGTCTCGACGGCACGCTTGCTGGCGATGACCTCCTGGACAAACTCCAGGTCGAGCCACTGGGACAGCAGCAGGCCGCCCGAGCCGGTAATGGCGCAGGTCATTTGGGCCGTCGGCAACACGGTCGCGGCGCCTTCGAACAAGTCGCGGGCACAGGCGCGGACATCGGTGTGATGGCGCTGGTACTTGGCGTACACGATCTGGTTGTCGTCGTTGAGCACGGCGAGCTTAACAGTGGTGGAGCCCACGTCGATGCCCAGGTGTAGGTTGCCGTGGGCGGCCTCGGGGTTGAAGATCGCGCCTTCGGGGGCGTGGGCGGCGGTGACGGCTACGGGGGCGGCGGCGGGCTCGCTGGCGGCGGACGTCTCCCCTGCCGCGTTCTTGGCATCGGCAACTGCCTCGGCAACTTTCTCGGCAGCTGCGGTCGCGGCCTTCTGCGCGGCGTCCACCACGGCGGGCGCGGCCTCGCGTGCGGCAGCGACCACACGGTCTTTAATGCCCTCGACGAGTTTGCTCATTGTCTCTCCTCTTAGTTGTTGGACTCGACGGTTGCGGTGGTGTCGACCGCGTCCTCGAGCTGCAGGTTCAATAGCTTCATGCCGTATTCCGGCACGTTGATATCGATGGGTTGGCCATACAGGTCGCCGGGGCGCACAAAGGCGATAACCGTCATAATGCGCGCCATGGTCTCGGGCGATTCAGAAAGGTCACGCTCAAACCAACGCTGGATCATGCCGACCTCGGCACTCACGACATAGGTGACGTAGTAGTCAAAGAAGGTGCCCAGCGCCAAGCCCAAAATGCCCGTCTGTGCGCGCGGCACCACGGCCTCGCGTGCGGTATCGATGATCTTTTTAATAAAGGCGGGGTCGCCGCCCGGGCCCAGCAGCGATCCGATTAAATCGCGGTTGGCCGCAAGGTAGCGCAGCAACTCAACCGAACCGGGTGCCGGCTCGAGCTCATCGATGTTGTGATAGAGATCGGGCAGCTGAGCTGCGGTGATGAGCTCAATGCGCTCACGGATCTCGGCCAGCAAGCCGTCCTCGATTTGATTGATAAAGTCGGGGATATCGCGGTAGTGCGAATAGAACGTGCGGCGCGTAAGGCCAGCGCGCTCGGTGAGCGACGCGACATTAATGCGCGAAAGGTCGCCGCTTTCGGCAAGCTCGCTGGCAAGTGCCTGGCGAAGGGCACGCTGCGAGCGAAGGGACCGGCGATCGCATTTCTCGAGCTGGGACAAACGTCCTCCTTGTTACTCAGCCTGTGCGCTATTGCACAGTGCGAGTATTATTGCACACCGTGTGTATCAACACGTAAAGGCAATATTTGGGGTGTGACAGGGACTGCCCCCTTGTCACATTATTCGATTACGGTGCAGGAATTCTGCTTGCGCATGGTGGCGAGCATGTGTTTGGGGACGGCGTGGACCATGCAACTGCCGATAGTTGCGCTCGCGGCGGCTTTAGCCGCATCGCTAGCGTTTTTGGTCGCATAGCTGTGGCGGAAACGCTTGAGCATGGCGATATCGTTGCCGCCGTCGCCATAGACCGCGACCTCGTCCTCGGCAATGCCGTAGTAACCCGCCAGCCAGGCCACGCTCTCACCCTTGTTGCACGCCACGTCCGTGATCTCGAACATCACCGGATCGAACGGCGCGTTGACCACGCGGTCCGATCGCTCGGCCAAATATGCCTTAAGGTCGCGCTCCAGCTCGGGCGAGGTCACGCGGCAGTTGATCTTGCACACATCGTGGCGAAGGATGTCACCGATCGACTGGTCGAAATACTGTTCCTCGTGATAGCCGCCACGCGCGCGCATGCCGCGCATCACGATGCGCTTGATAGGGCTGTCCTTTTTAAAGCCCGCCTGATGCATCTCGAACGAACCGCTCGAGAACATGCCATCGGGTGTGGAGCAATCAAAGCAAATGTCCGGGAATGCCTTGAGCAGCTCCTCGGTAACCTGCGGATCGATGGTCCAGGTCTTGAGCACCTCGCCATGGCAGTCGCGCACGATGGACCCATTGGAGCAGCAGGCGTCAAGCGCCAGCCCCGTAAAGCCATGCTCGCCGATTGGCAACGTCGAGCGCCCGGTCGCGGGAACCACATGCAGGCCAGCCTCGGTCAGCTCGCGAATGGCGCGGCGGATGGTCCCGTCTGCCTCGTGCAGGGCGTTCAGCAGCGTTCCGTCTAAGTCACTCGCAAACATCTTGATCATGGGCGTGCCTCTCCTTCGTCTGCACGATATTGTAGACGAGAACGGGCGCGCCCCAAGAGAAGCGCGCCCGTTAGGCGAAAGATCGTCCTACACCGCGGCGGGGCCGTGTTCGCCAGTACGTATGCGAATAACTTCCTCGACCGGCTCGACCCAGATCTTGCCGTCGCCGACGGCACCGGTGCGAGCGGCGCTGCAGATAATGTCGACAATGCCGTCGACATGCTCATCGGCGCAAATGAGCGTGAACTGCACCTTAGGAATCGTGTTGACAAGCAACTCGTTGCCGCGCACGTATTCCTTCCAGCCATGCTGTGCGCCGCAGCCCTGCACCTGGTTGATAGTCATACCGCGAACATCGGCAGCAAACAGCGCATCTTTAAGAACCTCAAGCTTCTCGGCACGAACAATCGCCGTAATCTTCTTCATAGTGAATTCCTCTCAATAATCAACGTATCCCTTTACATGAGACGCGGGTTTTCCAAGTGCCGCAAACTAACCTCAGAAATCAAAAAAGTTCAACTGACTGGTCTTAGCAGGTTTCCCAAGTGCCGCAGATCGGCCTGAAAGAGGAGTGCCGCGTACTTAAGGTACGCAAACGACGATTGAAGGCCGAGGTGCGGTGCTTGAGGAAGCTGCTAATCGAGTCCCGAGAAGGAGGGATACGCGCTCTCGCCGTGTTGACTCGCATCCAGGCCCAGCGCCTCGTCGACCTCGTCCACGCGCAGACTGCCGTGGAACAGCACCTTGACCACCGCGGCGATCACCAAGTCGAGCACCAACACAATAGCGACCGTCACCACAATGCCCAAAATCTGCGAGATGAGCAGCGACACGTCGCCCGTGTAGAACAGGCCGCCCTTACCAGTCCACGAGAGCTCCGGCACACAGAACAGGCCTGTGAGCACGCCGCCCAAGATGCCGCCGATGCCGTGGCAGCCAAACGCGTCGAGCGCGTCGTCGTATCCGAACTTGGTCTTAAGCTGACTGATAGCCAGGTAACAGACGGGCGATACGATCAGGCCCGTGACCAGCGCCGCCCACGGCTCGACAAAGCCTGCACCGGGCGTGACCACCACAAGGCCCGCAACCAGACCGGTGCTGGCACCCACCAGCGTGGGGCGGCCGGTGCGCACGCGCTCGACGGCAAGCCACGAGACCATGCCCGCCGCGCTGGCCGTCACGGTGTTGAGGATGGCGAGCGCCGCCACGGCGTCGGCCTTAAACTCGCTGCCGCCGTTAAAGCCAAACCAGCCAAACCAAAGCAGGCCGGCGCCCAGCGCCACAAACGGCACGTTATGCGGGCGATAGCTCACCATGCCAAAACCGCGACGACGGCCGAGCATTAAGCAGAGAATCAGGCCCGTCAGACCGGACGAAATGTGCACCACGTCGCCGCCGGCAAAGTCGAGTGCGCCGATGATGTCGCCGATAAAGGAGCCATCGCCGCCCCAGACCATGTGGGCGAGCGGCGCATAGACCACGAGCAGCCAAATGCCCAGGAAGGCCGTCATGGCACCAAACTTAACGCGGCCGGCCAGGCTGCCCGTGACGATAGCTGCCGTGATCATGGCAAACGCCATTTGGAAGGCGATGTTGATGATTTGAGGGTAGACGGCACCGTCCGCGGCATTGCCCTCGGCCGCCTGCAGCACCTGGCCGAGCACCGGCAGGCACAGCAGCTGGTCAAGGCCTCCAATAAACGGGCTGGAACCGTCGCCGCCGTAGGCCAGTGACCAGCCGGCAACAATCCACAGCACACCAACCAGGCCAATGGCGCCAAAGCACATAAGCATGGTGTTGATGACATTTTTGCGCCTGGACAGGCCGCCATAGAAAAACGCCAGACCCGGTGTCATTAAAAACACGAGCATGGTGCAGATGAGCATAAACGTTGTCGATCCCGTATCGTACATTCGCTCCCCTTTGATCGCATGAACGTTGTCGGCGCCCATAATGCGGCCGAGGGGCAACTGGCGTGGACCAGATACGGCGTTGTTAAACGCTGCGTTGTCGAATGGAAACGGCGCCGCAATCTTGGAAACGGCACGGCAACGGGTGCGAAACGAACGGGAAATACGCGAGCAAGGGAGCCGTGAGCGCGCCCATCCCGGCTAGCGCCGAAACAGCTCGTGGGCGCGGTCGCGGAGATTAGTTGCTCGAATGACGCCTTCGTAGCGATTGATGCGCAGACGCGGGAAGGCATTGAAAAAGCGCAGGTCACGACGACTGAGTGACACGCTCGGTACCGGACGACCCATGCGCTTGCCGGCAAGGCGACGACTGAGCGACGGACGCGGCATGCTCGGCGCGGCATCGGCCACGCGGCGGGCAGCGAGCGCCAGGCCGCGAGCACCATCCGCGATAAACGTCGGCATCGAAGCCTTCTCACGAAGGGCATCGAGCGTCGCGTCGCCCAGCTCGGCCAGCCACGCGTTAACGGCACGACTGCGGATATGCGTCTGTGTCACCGAGTCGATCGCCGAATCGGGAATACGTTCGAGCATGGAGTCTGACGCATCGGCAAGCGACTCATTGATGCGGTCGGCAAGGTCGGCCCGGACGCGCTCCAACTGATCGGACAGACGCCGCCAGCTGGCCAACGAGCACACTGCGTCAACCATCATCGCGACCGCGACGATAAAGGCGGACAGCCGCACAATCAGCACCGGCAGATGGCCAAGCAGCCCCAGCAATGCCGGCTCCACTAAACGGCAAATGCACAACGCACCCAAGCCAAACGCGCATGCCCAGTACAGACAGATGCGTCCGTGCAGGTTAAACGGCAGGTGCGAATAGTCCCAAAAGCGAGCGCCCGTTGTTTTTTCCAGCAGCACGCCTACGCTGTACTCAATCACGCTGTATACAAGCGCCGCGGCGACAAACTGGCTCGAGGCATCCGGAATCCCGCGCAGCAAAAGCCAGCAGGCTATGCCGCCCACACCATAGATGGGGCAGCACGGCCCCAGCAAAAAGCCGCTGTTGGCAAAGCACCCGTGGTTGAGCATGGCGCAGACTGTCGATTCCCATGCCCAGCCGCAAAAACCGTAGAAGGCAAACGAGAGCACCAGCGCCGAGAGCGGACAGGCGGCAAGCGTCGCGCCGTCAAATGCCATGTCGATCGCGGTCCCCACCGTCTACCCTCTCCTCTTTTCGCTCGATTCGTCACTCACGCCATCGTCTGCCTCGTCCTTGCGCGGCAGACGGCCGGCGATCGTCTCGCGCAGAGCACACCATTTATCCGCCAGGCATACAATCCATGCCTCACGACACGTCGGCGGCACCGGCACCAGCGGAAACATATGCCGCACGATAATATTCCGCTCACGAGACGTCAGCTCAAAATCCTCTTCGGCTCGCGCCAGGGCAAAAAACGGGTGGCGAAAGCCATGCAGCCGATGGCTTGGGTCGGGATCGTGCCAGTCATAGAGAAAGTAATCGTGCAGCAGGGCCCCGCGCAGCAACGAGGCGCGGTCGACCGAGACACCGACACGGCCCAGGCGCTCGGCAAAGGACAGACTTGCCCGCGCCACCGAGGTCACATGTGCATAGACCGTCACATCACCATGCTGGATAAACCCGTGCGTCAGGTCCAAGCGGCCCGCCTGGGCGAGCTGACGGGCGGCATAGTCAACCTCGCGCGCGATTTTCTCGGCACGAACGGTATCGGACATGCTGCCTCCTTCCAGCGGCCCGCGGCGACAAGCCACGGCCTGCGCACAATCGATAAAAACATCATGGAACACATCAGTATGGCATCGGACAAAACGTTTTGCCCCACCAGTTGGCGAATTACCGCGCCGCCGTCACATATCAAACGCCAAAATGTGCGAGACTGTCTTGTGCAATTGTGCCGGCCGAGGGAGTGCCGGCGCACGATTCGCATGGAGTAACCCACAACGATGCTGCTTACGCAAACGACAACGCCCGAGGACGTCAAGGCTCTCGACCGCGCCGAGCTTCCGCTGCTCTGCGGCGAGATTCGCCACGCCATCCTCGAAAGCTCCGCCGCCGTCGGCGGGCACGTTGCCCCCAACTTGGGCGTCGTTGAGCTCACGGTCGCGCTCCATCGCGTGTTTAACTCCCCCACCGACAAAATTGTCTTTGACGTGTCGCACCAGACCTACGCCCACAAGGCGCTGACCGGGCGCGCGTACACCTATATCAATCCGGAGCGTTATGGTGAGGCTTCTGGCTTTGCCAATCCCAACGAGTCCGAGCACGACCTGTTCGCCATGGGCCATACCTCCACGTCGGTGAGCCTGGGCTGCGGCCTTGCCCACGCGCGTGACCTGGCGGGCGACACGTATAACGTCATCACCATCATTGGCGACGGCTCGCTTTCGGGCGGCCTGGCGTTTGAGGGCTTTAACAATGCCGCCGAACTCGATAGCAACCTGATCATCATCGTCAACGATAACGACCAGTCCATCGCCGAAAACCACGGTGGCCTGTATCGCAATCTGGCCGAGCTACGCGCCAGCAACGGCACCTGTGAGCGCAACGTTTTCCGCGCGATGGGGCTTGACTACCGCTATCTGGACGCCGGTAACGATGTGTTGGCCCTCGTCGACGCGTTGCAGGAACTGCGCAATATCGATCACCCCATCGTGCTGCACGTCTCCACCGCCAAGGGCAAGGGCTTTGAGCCAGCCCAGAGCGACCCGGAACGCTGGCACCACGTGGGTCCGTTTGACATGGCGACTGGGCGCAAGCTCTGCCCGGGCCATCCGAGCGAGCCTGCACCGCGCACCTATGCCGACATTACGGGCGAGGCGCTCAGCGCCGCCATCGAGCGCGATCCGCAGGTCGTGGGCATCACGGCCGCCACGCCCTACATTATGGGCTTTACACCCGAGCTTCGCGCTGCCGCCGGCAAACAGTTCGTCGATGTGGGCATTGCCGAGGAGCACGCTGTGACCTTTGCCACCGCGCTTGCACGCTCGGGCGCCAAGCCAGTCTTTGGTGTGTACGGCACGTTTTTGCAGCGCGCCTACGACGAGCTGTGGCACGACCTGTGCCTCAACGATGCCCCCGCAACCATCTTGGTGTTTGGCGCGTCGATCTTTGGCACCACATCCGAGACGCACCTCTCGTTCTTTGATATTTCCATGCTGGGCGCTCTTCCCAACATGCGCTACTTGGCGCCGGCCTGCATGGAGGAATACCTGTCCATGCTGAGCTGGTCGCTCGACCACCGCGAGCATCCCGTGGCGATCCGCGTACCGGGCATTGGCCTGGTTAGCCGCCCCGATTTGGCGCCCGCCGAGGACACCGACTACAGCGCCGTTCGCTACAACGTGGTGCGCCAGGGCCGCGACGTTGCCGTGCTCGCGCTCGGCGATTTCTTTGAGCTAGGCGAGCGTGTGGCAAACCGCTTGGCCGCCGAGTACGGTATCGAAGCCACGCTCGTCAACCCGCGCTTCGCAACCGAGCTCGACCGCGAGTTCCTCGACAGCCTTGCCGCCGAGCATCGCGTCGTCGTCACCCTCGAGGACGGCATCTTGGACGGCGGCTGGGGCGAGCGCGTGGCGTGCTACCTGGCATGCACGCCGTTGCGCACGCGCACCTTCGGCATCGCCAAGGGCTTCCCCGACCGCTACGACCCCAACGAACTGCTCGCACAGAACGGCATGACGGTCGAGAGCATGGCTGCCGAAGCCGTGAGACTACTCAACGAGTAAGAAAACCTCCGCAAGGGGAGCACCCCCGCGGAGGTTTTTATTTTCGCGACGCGATTATCTCAATCTGTAACATCTAGGGCCCGAATTCCCGTCTAACTGTTACAGATCGAGACAAACCGTCTTTGCCCCAGACCTTTGTCTCAATCTGTAACAGATAGAGACCTTTTGGCCTTCCAGATGTTACAGATTGAGACATTCAAATTCCCCTGAAGAGAAAATCTCGATCTGTAACAGTTACTCGGCAAAAACGGCTGCAGATGTTACAGATTGAGACAAAGTAGCGAGACAGGCCACCACAACTGCAAGAACCACCACAAAGATGCCTGTCCCTTTTTGGTAGGTAGAATTACCCATAAGGCAAGTATGTTTCTGAGTTATTTCGTGTTGACCCATTTGAGCGCGATAGGGTATAACTCTACTCAACCGCTAGGGATTTTATTGAGAAAGGTGTTCTACCATGAGCAAGAACCTCTCCCAGCAGGTCGTTCTCGACCGCCGCGGCTTTGTCGCCGCCACCTTCGCAACCGTCGCCGGCCTTGGTCTTGCCGGCTGCTCCGACACCAGCGCCGAGGCTGACAAGGGTTCCACCGCTGGTTCCTCCGAGGGCTCCGAGGATACCGAGGTTTCCGCCACGCTCGATGCCAAGGCATTCGACAAGCTCGTCGACAACGGCCCCAAGGCCGATGACGACGCCATCGCCGCCAGCACCTGGGCCACGGCCGTCAAGGACGCCGGCGTCTTTAAGATCGGTGGCGTTCAGACCTCCACGCTCTTCTCCCTCCTCAACGAGAAAGACGGTCAGACCCGCGGCTTCGACGCCGGTATCGCACAGCTCCTGTCCAACTACATTCTGGGCGAGAACAAGGTCGAGATCACCCAGGTTACCTCGGACACACGCGAGTCCGTCCTGCAGAACGGCCAGGTCGACGCTGTCTTTGCCACCTACACCATCACTGACGAGCGCAAGAAGCTCGTCTCCTTTGCCGGCCCCTACTACTACACGCAGCAGGCCATCCTGGTGCTCGCCGATAACGACGACATCAAGAGCGTCGACGACCTGGCCGACAAGAACGTCGCCGTCCAGTCCGGCTCCAACGGCCCCGCTATCCTGGAGGAGTTCGCCCCCAAGGCCAGCCAGCAGGAGTTCAAGACCGACGAGGAGGCCCGCCAGGCACTCCAGCAGGGCCGCGTTGACGCCTACGTCATCGATAACAACATGCAGCAGAGCGCCCTGGTCCGCGAGCCCGGTAAGTACAAGATCGCCGGCAAGCCCTTCGGCAGCAAGGAGCCCTATGGCATCGGTCTGCCGCTCGATTCCGACGGCGTCGCCTTTGTCAACGACTTCCTTAAGAAGATCGAGGACGACGGCACCTGGACTGAGCTGTGGCAGATCTGCATCGGCGACCGTACGGGCGACACCAACGTTCCCGAGCTGCCCGAGATCGGCGCCTAGGCAGCGAGCCTGGTAACGGCCGCAACGAAACCATATGGAAACGCATGATGCGCTTTATTGCGGTAAACTGTTTCCTCACTGAGTTGTTGGGGCTTCCGTACACACGGGAGCCCCTTTCCTTATCGGCGGGAGGTCCGCATGAGTCTCTCCGAACTCTGGTCGCTCTATGGCCAGAACTATATCGACGCGTTGCTCGCAACCTGGGGCATGACGCTCGAATCGTTTGCCATCGCCATGGTGTTGGCCGTCGCCGTCACCGTGATGCGCGTGTCGCCGCTCAAGCCGCTGCGCGTCTTTGGCGACCTGTATGTCCAGGTCTTCCGTAACATCCCTGGCATCGCGCTGCTTATCATCGTCGTCTACGCGCTGCCGCCGCTCAAGGTCGTCCTGCCCTACCGCGCCTGCGTTATCGTCGCCACGGTCCTTTTGGGCTCGGCCTTTGGCTCCGAGAACTTTATGAGCGGCATCAACACCGTCGGCGTTGGCCAGGTGGAAGCCGCCCGCTCGCTGGGCATGAGCTTTAACCGCATCCTCGCCAAGATCGTGATTCCGCAGGCGCTGCGCTCGAGCGTGTTGCCCATGACCAACCTCTTTATCGCCGTCATGCTCACCACTGCGCTCGGCAGCCAGGTGCCGCTTAAGCCGCAGGAGCTCACCGGCGTGGTGAGCTACATTAACACGCGCTCGCTCGGCGGCGTCGCCGCGTTCTTTATCTCGGCGCTCGGCTACCTGGGCACGGCCTTTGTGGTGAGCCACATTGGCAACTACATCGATAAGAAGGTGAGGATCCTCCGATGAGCAAGCACTCCACCTCCGCGCTCACCATGCGCGATGCGCTCCACGAGGCTCCCGGCCCCAAGATGCGCACCAAGATTCGCATCGGCACCGCCATCTCTCTTGTTGCCGTCGCCGCACTCGTCGTCCTGGTACTGCAGCGCTTTTATGTGACCGGTCAGCTTTCGGTCCACTACTGGTATTTCTTTACGCACCTCACCACCTGGAAGTTCCTGCTTGCCGGCTTTGAGGGCACCGTCAAGGTCGCACTCACCGCGGGTGCCATCGCGCTGGTGCTGGGCCTCGCCCTCATGCTCGGCCGCACGAGCGGCATCAAGCCGCTGCAGCTGGTCTGCCGTGTGCTCACCGATTTCTTCCGCGGCGTGCCGAGCCTTCTGTTCATCTATTTCTTCTTTTTGGTGCTACCCCAGTACAAGATCGCGCTGCCGGCGTTTTGGATGCTTACGCTTCCCGTCGCGCTCGCCGCAGCCGGCGTACTTGCCGAGATCTTCCGTGCCGGCGTTAACGCCGTACCGCGCGGGCAGGTCGAGGCGGCCCAGGCGCTCGGTCTCTCCAAGGCTAAAATCACCTTTAAAATCGTGTTGCCGCAGGCGATTCGATTTATCATTCCGTCGTTGATTTCGCAGCTTGTGGTCGTGGTCAAGGACACCACCGTCGCCTATGTGGTGAGTTACCCCGACCTCATGCAAAACGCCCGCGTGCTCATTACCAACTACGATGCCCTCGTGTCGGTCTACCTGGTTATCGCGGTCATCTATATCCTCATCAACGTCGCGATCAACAAGGCTGCTGTCTACGTTTCGCACAAGACCGGCGCGACCATCATCCGCTAACGCTTTACCATTTCGAGTCATAAGGAGCCGAGCACCATGGCACAGAGCACTTCTACTTCTGGCAACCAGCCGCTTATCGAGCTCAAGCACGTCGATAAGCACTATGGCGACCTGCACGTTCTCAACGACATCAACCTGTCGGTCGACCGCGGCGAGGTCGTTGTTGTGATTGGCCCCTCGGGTTCAGGCAAATCGACCATGTGCCGCACCATCAACCGCCTGGAGACCATCGACTCGGGCGAGATCCTCATCGAGGGCGAGCCCCTGCCGCAGGAGGGCAAAGACCTTGCCCGCATGCGCGCCGAGCTGGGCATGGTCTTTCAGCAGTTCAACCTGTTCGCACATATGACGGTGCTGCAGAACGTCATGCTGGGGCCGGTCGATGTGCTGGGCGTCTCCAAGGACGAGGCCCGCGAGCGTGCCATGGACCTGCTCAGCCGCGTGGGCGTTGCCGAACAGGCCGATAAGGTGCCCGCGCAGCTTTCGGGCGGCCAGCAGCAGCGCGTGGCCATCGCCCGCTCGCTTGCCATGCAGCCCAAGGCCATGCTCTTTGACGAGCCCACAAGTGCCCTTGACCCCGAGATGATCAACGAGGTGCTCGAGGTCATGGTGCGCTTGGCGCAGCAGGGCATGACGATGATCGTCATCACCCACGAGATGAACTTTGCCCGCCGCGTGGCCGACCGCGTCGTGTTTATGGCCGACGGCCAGATCGTGGAAACCGGCACGCCCGACGAGTTCTTCGACCACCCCAAGACCAAGCGCGCCCAGGACTTCCTCAACTCCATCAAGGGCCACTAGCTCAATTGCCATGTTCGCTCGCCATGACCATCCAAACTCGAAAGTTACACCTATGATCGGAACTCGTACTTCATCGTCATACACCCCGCGCGTCGACGTCGCCCCCGCCGACCGCCCACTCATCCTCGTCGCGCCGCGTTGGGAAGAGGCAAAGCCGTTTTTAAGCGAAACGCTCTCCCCCAACGAGGAAATCGCAAGTGTCTTTGTCGACGCCATTCTTGCCGCCGGCGG
>CABUSL010000023.1 GCA_902494295.1 uncultured Collinsella sp. | reverse complement strand
TTGGAACGGATGTCGCCAGCGGCAAATAGACCTGGCGTGCGGGTCACCATTGAATCATCAGTAACAATACCGCCGTCCGGCGCCAGATCGACTAGATGCTCAACAAGCTCGGTATGGGGTTGCGTCCCGGTAAAGACAAAGATGCCAAACGAGCCGGGCTCAAATGACTCGGTATGAGTCTCACCGGATGCATTGTCCTTAAAGGCGATCGTCGTTGGCATGGCTTCGCCCGAGAGCTCCACAATACTAGTTTGGTACCTAACTGTAATATTGTCCTTTTCGAGCACCTTCTGAACAACACCATCAGGCGCACGAAACTGGTCGCGACGCAGCACGATGGTCACGCTGCTGGCGATTTCTGACAAGAACAGAGCTTCCTCGCAGGCAGCATTGCCTCCGCCGATGACAAAGACCTGCTTGCTGCGAAAGAACATGCCGTCGCACGTCGCGCAATACGAAACGCCACGACCGCGATACGTATCCTCGCCAGCGAAACCTGCCGGACGCGGCGTGGCACCCATGCAAGCGATAACACTTGAAGCCAGGGTATCGCCCATATCGTGATGCACCGTAAACAGCGCTGCATCGGCATCGTAATCGATACCCGTAACCATGCTCCATGTAACCTGTGCTCCCAGGCCCTCTGCATGCTGCTGAAAACGCTCGCCGAGTTCGGCGCCACTCAAGAGCGGAATGCCCGGATAGTTCTCGACCTCATTGGTTGTGGCGATCTGCCCTCCCGACATGCCCTGTTCAATCACGGTCGTCGTTAGGTTGGAGCGCGCCGCATAAATGGCCGCAGCATAGCCCGCAGGGCCGCCGCCGATAATAGCAACATCGATCGGCTGATGGGTAGTCATGAAAAGACCTCCTGTCGAAAGATTGGCGTTCTTTGCGCTCATACCCAAATTTAGACGAACGTGACACTCATGCACTACAATGATTCCTTGCGAAACTAAGATGAAGGGGAGTTATCGATGGATCAAACGCAGATGGGCAATGACGCTCCCCTGCCCACGCACAGCACTCCCCAATCGGAGCAGACCTCGCTCTTGGCTCAGCAAAAACCCCTGGTAACCATTGTGCACGCATCGGTTGGATCGGGCCACAAAGCCGCCGCCAACGCGATTGCACAAGCATTTGACCTTATCCGCGGCACCAAAGGAATCCCTGAGGATATTGAGATCGAAGTCCTAGATATCCTCGATTTTGGACGCATTAGGTTCGATGGTAATAAAACAGCAGCGTCGTTTACCGGCGCCACGCGTCCCATTTACGACCTGACCTGGCGATATACGCTTACAGGACATCTGCTCTGGGGCGGCGGCACAGCATGGTCACGAATTATGTTCCCCGCCTTCAACGAATACGTCCGGACCCGCAGGCCCATAGCCGTGGTCGCAACACACATTACGGCGGCCAACGTCGCTGTGGGCGCCCGCGTCATCACGGGTATCGATTACCCGGTCATCTGCGTGCCGACCGATTACGAAGTCGAAGGCTTTTGGCCCCACAAGGACACCGACCTGTTCTGCGTAGCCAACGAATTTATGGCCGAGACACTTCGCCCCCGTAAAGTTCCCGAGACCAAAATCCGCATTACAGGCATCCCCATTCGAGCCGGGTTTGATACGGACTACAATCGCGAGGAAGAACTCGAGAAGTTCAATCTCCCCGCTGACAAGACCGTTGTGCTGGTGATGGCCGGTGCCAGTTTGCCTCAACCGTACGTTCGCTTTCGCGCGGAGATGGACCGCACACTCCCCTTCCTGCGCAGCTTCGAGGACATGCACTTTGTCTTTTTGCCGGGCAAGGATGAGGAATACGCCACCCGCCTCAAGACGCTCTTCGACGCCATGAAGCTCGAAAACGTCACGGTTCTGGACTACGTGGACGACATGGCAGCCCTCATGCACGGCTGCGATCTGGCAATCCTCAAATCGGGCGGACTCACCGTCACTGAGTGCCTGTGCGCGCATCTGCCGATGATTCTGCTGGGCAAATCATACGGTCAGGAAAAGGCCAACACCACGATGCTCACCGGCATGGGCGCCAGCATGCATGTCACCACCGCACGAGAACTCATCGTAACCCTACGTCACTTGCACGACCATCCCGAATCACTCAAAGCCCTACTCATCAACGGCGAAGTACTACGCCGCCCCCACGCAGCCGAGGACATCGCCATCGCGACCATGGAGCTCGTAGGCAAACCCCAGAAAAGAAAACGCGCATTCTGCCGCTTCTACTGGGGCGATAAGCCAGCGCATATCCGCTAGCGTCTTAACGGCCGCTGCTCGGCGGGAGCCGCCCATATATCATTCCATGCTCAAACATTCTCGCTTCGCAGGGCGCACTAATCCCGCCCGTCCGGGACTCACCCATATCATTCCATGCTCAAACATTCTCGCTTCGCTACGCTCGCTGCGAAACTGCGCGTGGAACGATTTGGGTGAGCCCCGGACGGGAGGCTTCTTGCTTGAAAACAAATTGAAATCCAACTAGTAAGCCGGTGCGACAAAGGAGAAATCCCCTTGTCGCACCGGCTTACCAATTGATTAATGCTAACGGTTACCAGCGAAGATACACGGTAGTTGCAAGCATGCAAACGCAGCTCACCCGTGGGAGGGCCCTATATATCGTTCCACGCGCAGTTTCGCAGCGCAGCGAGAATGTTTGAGCATGGAATGATATATAGGGGCCTCCCACGGGTGAGCGATCATTACAATACGCCGCTAGAACCGAAACCGCCGACTCCTCGGTCGGTTTTATCCAGTTCGTCTACCTCTATGAGGTTGACCGTGGGGACTTCTTGGATGACGAGTTGGGCTATGCGGTCGCCTTTGTTGATTTGGATGTTGTTGGAGGGGTCCAGGTTGATGAGGATAACCTTGAGTTCTCCTCGGTAGTGGGCGTCGATGAGGCCCGGCGTGTTGACTATAGACAGGCCCTGCTTGATGGCTAAGCCGCTGCGGGGCTGGACGAAGCCGGCGTAGCCATCGGGTAGGGCGATAGCCAGCCCAGTAGAGACCAGACGACGTTCGAAGGGCTTCAGGACGCAGTCCTCGTTGGAGCGCAAATCCAAGCCGGCATCGGTGGGATGGGCGTATTTGGGAAGCTCGACGGTGGGGTCGAGACGCTTTATGTTGACGGTAATATTGGACATGGAATCACCTTAGCTTGTCGAGCTCTTGCAGAAACTCATCGACGTCTTTGAAATCGCGGTAGACCGAGGCAAAGCGGATGTACGCCACCTTGTCGATCTTGGCCAAGCGCTTGAGCACCATGTCACCCAACTCATGCGACGTGACGGCCGTCAGCGTGCGAGAGCGCAGCTCGACCTCGATGTCGTCGATAATCTCATTGAGCTTCTTAGTGTCGATATCGCGCTTGATGGTGGCGCGCATCAAGCCGACGAGCAGCTTATTGCGATCGAACCGCTGCTTGGTTCCGTCTGACTTAATGACCTCGATTGGGTCTTCGCATCGCTCGAACGTTGTAAAGCGATAGTTACACGAGCAACATTCGCGACGGCGCTTAATGGTGTTATTTGACTCCTGCATACGGGAATCAACGACGCGAGTATGTGCCTTGCCGCATTTGGGACAGCGCATGGTACCTCCTCTTAAACGATAACAAGGGTACCATGTGCAGCGCGATAATGATTACGAACGAGCAGGAACCTTAAGATACGCACCGGCGGCGAGCGAACCATGCTCCAGATGATTGACGTTACGGATCATGTCGGAAGTCTCTTGCGTGGAAAGGCCTTCGATTGGATATTCCTCGGCAAGTGACCAAAGAGAATCACCAGGCTGAACGCGAATGGTCTCGTAGGTAACGTTGGAAACGGACTCGGCATACGCGGCGTGACGAGCGCTAAAGACCGACGTTGCGAGGACAAAGAAGAGCGTAAGCGCAACGGCAACGGCGACAATCGTCGGAACCTTCAGGGCAACGCGGGCCGGCGCGACTACAGCCTGCTGATTGCGAGCAGGCTGTACGGTCAAAGGCTGAAAGCCGGAGCGGCCACCCTGAACAACCGTAAAAGTGGGCTCCGCAGGCGTCTCGAGCTTAAGGGCGAGGTTTCCCTGGACCATATTCGTTGCGTTCATCATGTTCTCCTCTCGCGTGTTTTGCTGAGAACAGTTTTATCAAGCCGCGCGGACAAAAATGTCTAGCGCGAGAACGAATGTTCGGTTATTATTATCTTCGAACAGTTGTTCCTGTCAAGCAAAAATAGAACATTTGTTTGGTATGGGTAGAGAGGAATCCCTGATGGCTCGCAAAATTACCAAGCGTCAGCAGCAAATTTACGACTTCATCAAGGAATATCAGCAGGAGAAGGGCTATCCGCCCAGTGTGCGCGAGATGGCTTCGGCTGTGGGCCTGTCCTCCCCTAGCACCGTACATGCGCATCTCTCCGCGCTCGAAGCACGCGGTCTGCTCAAGCGTGACGCCACGAAGCCTCGCGCCCTCGAGCTCTTTGACGAGGATGGATCTTCCGTATCCATCTCAAAGTCCGATGAACCCACGGCACCCCGCGGCACCGTATCACTACCTCTCGTGGGCCGCGTCGCCGCAGGGATTCCCATCCTTGCCGAACAGAATATCGAGGACACCTTTACTATCCCGACCGAGATCGCAACGGACCAGGGGTCCTTTATCCTCGAGGTCCACGGCAACTCGATGATTAACGTCGGCATCTATAACGGCGACTACATTATCGTTCGCGAACAGAAGAGCGCCATGAATGGCGAGATTGTCGTGGCCATGATCGATGGCTCTGCAACGGTCAAAACGTTTTACAAGGAGCAGGGACGCGTTCGCCTGCAGCCCGAAAACGACACCATGGAGCCTATCTACGCGACAAATCCCACGATTCTGGGCAGGGTCGTCGGTTTGATGCGCCGGTTCTCGTAATGCAAAAACGTATCACGGTTTTTGATACCATTCGCGGGTTTACTATGCTGTCGATGGCGGGATTTCATGCCTGCTACGACCTTGCCTACCTATATGGCTGGAGTATGCCTTGGTTTACCCAGACCATCTTCCAGGACATCTGGCGTGCCAGCATCAGTTGGGTATTTTTGTTTATTGCCGGCTGGATGTGCACCCTCTCGCGCAACAACATCAAGCGAGCCGCCAAATATGCCGTTGCCGCTTTAGTTGTATGGGTCGCAACGACGCTCGTCTCAGTCGATGACTCGGTGAACTTCGGCATCATTTTCTGCATGGCGGCGTGCACCGCCATTGTCGAACTCGCACGCCCGGTTCTCGATAGGGTGCCGGCAGCATGGAGTATAACGATTTGCCTCATACTCTTTGCCTGTACCTGGAGCATTCCTAAAGCAGTCTACCCTATCCCCTATCTAGCTTGGCTGGGTTTCCCAGGTCCAGACTTTGTCTCCGGTGATTACTATCCGCTCATACCATTCTTATTTATGTATCTCACAGGCTTCTTTGCCGCCCGCACGGCACAGAAAGCAAGCTGCGAGACACCAGCATGGGCCTATGAGAATCCCATCCCGGCGCTCGCAAGCCTCGGACGCCATGCGCTGCCGTTCTACCTGCTTCATCAGCCCATTATCCTAGGCGTGCTGGAGCTGATTTACTCTGTTCGGTAACGCTCGAGACGCGGTGCGATACGGGCCGGCAGCTTTGCCACAATACGAACGCCGTCCTCGAGGTATTCCTCATGCAGGAGGGTTCCCTGTTCGTGCACGAGTGTGATTAACGCGCCCTCTCGATACGGGATATCGGCCGAAAGCAAAACGTCCGTAGCAGCCGCTTCACGAGCGATACGATCGACTAAGTCATCAAGACCCTCACCCGTCTGAGCCGAGAACAGCACCGCCTCGGGATAGCGACGTCGAAAGCTCAAGCGATCGACGCTATCGAGCAGGTCAATTTTATTGAACACGGTAAGCGTCAGGCGCTCGCCGGCACCGATCTCATCAAGGACACGATCAACCGCCTCGAGCTGACGCTCGTAATCCTCATCGGAAGCATCCACAACTTTAAGAATCAGATCGGCGCCGAGCACCTCGGAAAGCGTAGATTTAAACGCGTCGACCAGGCCATGGGGCAGCTTTTGAATAAAGCCGACGGTATCGGTGATCGTCATGCCACGACCACCGGGCAAACGGTACGAGCGCGTTGTAGGATCGAGCGTGGCAAACAGCTTATCCTGTGAAAGTACCGTGGATCCAGTCAATCGATTAAGTAGCGTCGACTTACCAGCATTGGTGTAGCCAGCCAACGCCACGCGAAACGCCGGCGATTCAATACGGCTTTTTGATTGCACATCGCGACGTTGTTCAACCTGTTTCAGTTCGCGTCGAAGAGCTGCGATCTTATTGCGAATCAGGCGACGGTCGACCTCGAGCTGGCTTTCGCCCTGACCAAAACGCGAGCCAATACCGCCACGCGTCTGTTCCTTAGCAAGATGGCTCCACATACCTCGCAAACGAGGCAGCAGGTACTGCAACTGTGCCAGCTGCACCTGTAAGCGGCCCTCACGCGTCTGGGCATGCAGGCCAAAGATATCCAAAATCAATGCGGTACGGTCAATAATCTTGACCGGTTCACCCACGGCTTTCTCAAGATAGGACTGCTGTGAAGGAGTCAGGTCGTCGTCGAAGATAACAACATCCGCATCCATGCGATGCACCAAACCGCATAGCTCCTCGACCTTGCCAGAGCCGATAAACGATTTGGGATAAGGCTTGACTAGGCGCTGCGACAAGCGTGCCACGCATTGGGCTCCAGCAGTGTGAGCCAAGCGCTCGAGCTCGTCGAGCGAACGGTCGAGCGGCCAGACGTTATCGCGCCACTCAACACCAACCAAGATGGCGCGCTCAGGTTCAGGCGCCGTGGGGACCAAAGGAAACCGAGCCATTAGGCAGCCTCGATGCGATGGTAAATATCATTAACGACCTCATCGATCGTAAACTCATCCATATCGAACCACACGATGCGATCGTCACGTTTAAACCAGGAAAGCTGGCGCTTGGCATAGCGACGTGAACGCATCTTGATAAGCTCACGAGCCTCATCCATGGTAACAACGCCTCGCAAGGCATCAATAATCTCTTTGTAACCGATTGCCTGCATCGATGTGAGTGCATCACCCAAGCCCTGGCTCATAAGGCCACGGACCTCATCAACCAGCCCCTGCTCAAACATAAGGTCGACACGCAGGTTAATGCGCTCATAGAGCACTTCACGGCTACGCGTCAGGCCAAACCACAAGGCATGATAACGCTCGCGCGGAACACTGAATTTCGACTTCTGCTGGGCATATGACACGCCGCCATCGTGCATCTCGAGCGCACGAATCACGCGACGCACGTTATGGGGATGAATCACTGCAGCCGATTCCGGGTCGCGTTCGGCAAGCAGGGCATGCAGCGCCTCCTCGCCAATACGCTCGGCAAGTTCCTGATAGCCCGCGCGGCGTTCGTCCTCGAGTTCTCCCGAAGGAAAATCCATTTCATCGAGTGCGGCCTTGAGATATAGGCCCGTACCGCCGCAAAAGACCGGAAGACGCTGCTCGCCAAGCAAGCGATCGATATGCGCTCGGGCATCCGACTGATAGAGTGCGGCAGAATATGCGACACCAGGATCTACGATATCGACAAGGCGCAGGGGCACTGAGCACTCCTCGGGCATCATTTTGGCCGTACCAATGTCCATACCGCGATAGATTTGCATCGCGTCACACGACAACACTTCAGACGACAGACGAGCAGCCAGGCGGTCGGCAACATCACTCTTGCCGACCGCCGTCGGACCGACTATCGCTACGGCAGAAAGGCTTGCACCATAAGAAATCATTAGCGAGGCTCGCCCACTACAGAGCCAGACAGATACCACGTCTTGGCGACATCAACATCGACGTCGACAATCTTGCCGATGAGCTGATCGATGCTATAGCCAACAGGAATCGGCGCATGCACCGTCTGGTTCTTGGGGCTCTTGCCCAGAAGGACAGCGTCGTTCTTCTTGCTCGTACCCTCAATAAGTGCAGGCACCACGGTGTGAAGCTCACCCTGGTTATATTCGTGTGCCGTCGTCTCGATAACCTTAACCAAACGGTTAAAGCGCTCAAGGATAACCTCATGCGGCGTGGGGTCTTCAATCTCGGCGGCCGGGGTACCGGCACGCTTGGAGTAAATAAACGTGTAGGCCTGGGCATAACGCACCGTCTCGGCAAGTGAGAGCGTCTGCTCAAAGTCTTCCTCAGTCTCGCCCGGGAAACCCACGATGATGTCGGTCGAAAGCGCAATATCGGGCATACGGTTACGAATACGATCGACCAGGCCCAGATAATCCTCACGTGTATAACGACGATTCATCTCTTTAAGGATGCGCGTGGAACCCGACTGAACGGCCAGGTGAAGCTGCGGCATGACGGCGGGCGTCTCGGCCATAGCATCAATGGTCTCGGGCAGCAGATCCTTAGGATGAGAAGAGGTAAAGAAGATGCGCTCGACGCCCGTATCGCCCACGGCGCGCAGCAGATCGGCGAAACGCGGCTTGCCAAAGAGATCGCGACCGTAGGAGTTAACGTTCTGTCCCAGCAGCGTAATCTCGCGCACGCCCTGGCGCACGAGCCCGGTCACCTCATCGACAATCTCCTCGAAGGGACGACTCTTCTCGCGACCACGGACGTAGGGCACGATGCAGTACGTGCAAAAGTTGTTGCAACCCGTCATGATGGGCACCCAAGCGTGATACTGCGTCTCGCGATGCCACGGCATACTCATAGCGTCGGTATCCTCATGCTCATTCGTACGGATATGGCGCTTGCCATCCAAAAACGCCTCGGCGATAAGCTCGGCCATGTGCGCAATGGAATGGGTACCAAAAATGACATTGACGTTATCAACGTTGGTGAGCAAGCCCTCGCCATCGCGCTGGGCGATGCAGCCGCCCACGGCGACCACGCGCTTACCCGAAGGCGAAGGAGGAAGGCTCTTGCAGGAATTGCACTGACCATACAGGCGCGTATCGGCAGCCTCGCGCACACAGCACGTCATGAACACGACAATATCGGCATGCTCGGGATCGAGCGCCATAAGACAGCCATACGAATCAAGCAAACCACTCACGCGCTCGGAGTCGTGCTGGTTCATCTGGCAGCCGAATGTGCGGATAAAGTAGGTTTTACCGGCAAGAATATCGCGTACGGAACGCTGGTCCATGAGCTTACATCCTAACGATGGTATCGACGGGGCGCATAGGTGCTACAAGCGTGCAAATGGCTCGTTTACGCAACAGGCTTAACGTCGTCCATGACGACGTTATCCATGGCAGCCCGATTAATCTGGTGAACGTAGATAGAGAGACGGATTGCCGTGCGCGACTCCCCGTTAATGAGAATGTCGGAAAACACCGGCGCGCAGGAGACATCAAAGCCGGTCGGAATCAGAAAGCCACGCGCAATGGCGACAGCCTTGATGGCCTGGTTGACGGCACCGGCACCGACGCACTGAATGTTGACGGGGACGCCATCTTTGACCATGCCGGCAATGGCGCCGGCAACGGACGCGGGCGATGATTTGCTTGATACCTTCAGGCAATCCATGAAGAAACTCCTGCGTTTAAAAGTACGTTTTAACTGCAATAACTGTATCGTACCGAGCGGACTCGGTAAAGATTTTATTCCTCTTTGGCAAGATCGAACGTCACCGTGATGCGATCACGCGAAACGCGAATCCTAGGGTCGCCGCACAGATTGAGGTAATACCGGGCAGCGAGGTCGTTAAAGTCACGCTCGACCGCACGCGAAAATTGCGCCATATCATCCTTGGCGATACGAAGGCCTCGACGGTCCTTGGCAAGATCGACGGGAGCCGGCGCATGCGAGGTGGAATCGCGCTCGCGCAGCAGACGCGCGGTCACGCCGCGAACGGGCTTAATCTGTCCCGACAGAATACGGTGGGCAGTGCGCTCAGACATCTCGAGACCCAGCCCGGAGCAGATCCGGATAAAGTCCTCGGCATCAGAGGCAAGGCCCAAACGATCGATAACCGGAAGCTCGTACTCGTCATCGATAAAGAGCAGGCGCGACGTATCGAGACGACTCGAGGCCTGAGCATACAGGGTCGCAGCAATCTCGGACGGAGAGCCCAGATACACATCGCAGCAACGCAACTCCTCAAGGGCAAACTCACAGGCTGCGCGAATGATGTTGTGGGGGCCGCGAGCACATACATAGCGGCCGTCTTCGTCTTTAACCGCCTGAGGCCAGCTCGACTGATCGGCGCGCTCACCCAAGCGATCGGTGGCAACGCACACCTTAAACGCGGAGCCCAAATCGACGCCCGATGTAACAACGCGTGCCTCATCCGTGTTCTGCTTGATAGAGAACAGCGCCATACCACGACCGTGAACACCCCAACGGTCCATTTTCATGCTCTCGAGCTTGGAGGTGACGCGGGCATCAAAGATACGCTCCTGCATATCCTGCGGCACACCCGAACCGTTATCCAGGAAGAGGAGGGTGCGAACACCCTCCTCCTTGGTCGTGGCAAGATAGACCTTATCGGCTCCGGCATCGCGAGCATTACGCAGCATCTCGATGACAATGTCCTCTACATGCTGAATGTCATGCTTGGCCTGACGGCGCTCGGCCTCCGAAACACGGAGGCGGACATACCCCTCGCCAAGGTTTTCCTCGACGCGAAGGTTGCCCTCCCCCGACATCGACGCGATAAATGAGATGAGCTCGTTCGCGTCGTTCATGTTATTTAGCGATATCGACGGCACGGCTCTCGCGAATCACGACAACGCGCACCTGACCGGGATACTCCATCTCTTCCTCGATCTGATGGGCGATATCGTGCGCAAGCACCGTGGACTGGGCATCGGAGATCTTGTCCGGCTGGACCATGACATGTACCTCGCGACCGGCCTGCATGGCATAGGTACGCTCGACGCCGTCGTGAGAGTTGGCGATCTCCTCGAGCTTTTCAAGTCGCTTGATGTAGTTCTCGGCCGACTCGCGGCGGGCACCGGGACGAGAGGCAGAAACGGCATCGGCGGCCTGAACCAGGACGTCGAGCACCGTGTTGGGGTCGACATCGGCATGATGTGCCTCGATCGCGTGGACGATAACGGGCTTCTCGCCATAACGGCGGGCAAGCTCGGCGCCAATGACAGCATGCGGGCCCTCAACGTCGTGGTCGATGGCCTTACCCAGGTCGTGCAGAAGACCAGCGCGCTTGGCGGTCACAACATCCAGACCGAGCTCGGAGGCCATAACGCCGCACAGGTCGGAAACCTCAAGCGAGTGCTGCAGCACGTTCTGACCAAACGAGGTGCGATAGCGCAGAGCGCCCAGGGTCTTGACAATCTCGGGGTGCAGGTCGTGGATACCGGTATCGAAGGCGGCCTGCTCGCCGGCCTCGCGCACACGCTGCTGAACCAAGTCGGCGGCCTTGTGGTACATCTCCTCGATGCGGGCGGGATGAATACGGCCGTCGGCAATAAGGTTCTCGAGCGCAACGCGGGCGGTCTCACGACGGACCGGATCGAAGCTCGAAAGCACAACGGTCTCGGGGGTGTCGTCAATCACGAGGTTGACGCCGGAAACCTGCTCAAAGGTGCGGATGTTGCGACCCTCGCGACCGATGATGCGACCCTTGAGGTCATCGGAGGGAATATGAACGGAAGTAACGGTGACCTCGGCGGTATGGTCGGCGGCGCAACGCTGAATCGCCAGGGAGAGAATCTCCTGAGCGGTCTTGTGGCACTCGGCGCGGACCTGCTGCTCGGACTCGCGGATGATGGTGGCCGCCTCGTGGGTAACCTCACCGCGAACCTTGTCGAGCAGCTCCTTGTGAGCGTCCTCGCGCGTAAGGTCGGCAATACGCTCAAGCTCGGAAGTCTGCTTGGCGCAGAGCTCCTCAAGCTCGCGAGAGCGCTTCTCGACCTGACCGGCCTGGCTGGACAGCTGATGCTCGCGCTTATCGAGCGCATCGTTGCGACGATCGAGCGATTCCTCGCGCTGCATCACGCGGTTTTCGAGCGTGCGAATCTCGCTCTTACGCTGCTTGTCCTCGGCCTCGGCGGCCTGCTTGTTCTTGATGATCTCTTCCTTAGCCTCGAGCAGAGCCTCTTTTTTGAGGGTCTCGGCCTGACGCTTAGCATCACCGATCAGGGACTCTGCCTGCGCGTGTGCCGACTGGATCTTTTCGTCGGCCTCGTGAAGACTACCCTGCTTGGCGGTGCGCATGTAGGCAATGGCGGCGATGGCACCCAAAACGAGGCCAACGAGCGCTGCAATGATAGGCATGCTCACTCCTTTTTATGGATTCGTTACACAGCAAAGCGAACCGTCCTTACGAACGGCTCGCGACATTTGAGTAATATGGGCGCAGCTTATGCGGGTCGGATACAGATAAACATATAAACAAACTCATCACAGATGAGCACATATCACAAAGCAAATGACAGCAATTATCCTACGTTGAACCGCAACAACTGTCAAATAAACGCACCCGCACGGCGCCAATCGAACGGTGAACGGCAGGGGCGTACCATGCGCGCGTTTACACGGCGCATTCCTCACTCAAGGAATCGAGGCGCGCCTTAACGGCGTCGGCGGCAATGCGATACGAAAAGCCCTTACCCATCAAAAACCTGACGAGCTTTTCGAATGCGCGCGCCTCGGGAACGCGACGTTTAGCGAGCAAGGCCGAAGCGCGGGCCAAGTCGTCGTCCACGGCAAAATACGCCTCGGGATACCCCGGGATATCGTCAAGCACGACATGACGACGCTTGAGCTCAACCTCGATCTTGCGCTGCCCCCAGCCGCGACGTTTGCGCTCTTCGATAAAGTACGAGCAAAAGCGGTTATCGTCCAAAAAACGATACTCGGTCGCTCGAGCAACCGCAAAATCGATCGCGGGCTGTCGAAAGCCATAGCGCGCCAACTTATCGCGCACCTCGCCCGTGGCATGATCGCGGCGCGAAAGCATCTCGGTCACCATGGTGAGTGCACATTTACGTTCGATAAGCTGCACCGCCTCACGAAAGTCATCCCAATCACAGGGAAGTTCGGGGCGGTTCTTAACGTACAGGCGCGCCACACGCACGGGAATCCAAATGGAACGTTCAAAACCGCCCTCGAGATCGCAATCGATATGCGCGCAGGGCTTTTTAGACGCATAACCGCTCGAGAACGAGGAGACTGCCTTCTTATCGGGAAAGACGACTGTGGCCTCGGTCACCGTATACGACATGTCGGCATCCGCTACTCGTCGTCATCGTCGAGCATCGCGGAGCCATCGATGGCGTACAGCTCATCAAACTCCTCGGGGGCGGGTTGATCGGTCAACTCAACCTCAGAGGGGGCATCGTCGTCATACTCAAGACCGCAGGCAAGGCGAACCTTGTGCTCGATCTCGTCGGCGCAATCGGGGTGCTCGCGCAGGAACGTCTTGGCGGCCTCGCGACCATTGCCGAGCTTGTCCTCGCCATAGGCAAACCAGGACCCCATCTTTTTGCAGATACCGCACTCGACGGCCATATCCAGAATCGAGCCCTCTTTGGAGATGCCGGTGCCGTACATGATGTCAAACTCGGCCGAGCGGAACGGAGCGGCCACCTTGTTCTTAACGACCTTGGCACGCACGCGATTGCCGATAACCTCGTCCTTGAGCTTGATGGTATCGATTTTGCGAATATCGATTCGTACGGAAGAGAAGAACTTGAGCGCGCGGCCGCCCGTGGTGGTCTCGGGGTTGCCGAACATGACGCCGATCTTCTCGCGCAGCTGGTTAATGAAGATGCAGGTCGTGTTGGACTTGGAAAGCGAGCCGGCGAGCTTGCGGAGCGCCTGGCTCATCAAACGAGCCTGCAGACCCACCGTCGTGTCACCGATCTCGCCCTCGATCTCGGCACGCGGAGTCAAGGCGGCAACAGAGTCGACGACGATGGCGTCGATGGCACCGGAGCGCACAAGCATATCGACAATCTCAAGCGCCTGTTCACCCGTATCGGGCTGGGAAATCAGGACCTCGTCGATATCGACGCCGATGCGCGCGGCATAGGTGGGATCAAGCGCGTGCTCGGCATCGATAAATGCCACGACGCCGCCCATGGCCTGCGCCTCTGCAAGAATCTCGAGCGAAAGCGTCGTCTTACCGGAGGACTCGGGGCCATAAATCTCGACGATACGGCCACGCGGCACGCCGCCGATACCCAAGGCGGCATCGAGCGCCAGAGAGCCCGTCGGAATAGCCTCGACCTCGAGCTCGGGACCGCCGTCGCCATACCTCATGATAGAGCCCTGGCCGAACTTCTTCTCGATCTCGGCCTTGGTGGTGGCGATCATCTCATCGCGCTCTTTACCCGTCGTGCGTGCATGAACGGTACGTACGGGACCTGAATTCTTGGCCATGAATAGCCCTCCTCTAAACAACCTGAAAAGATAATAAACGAACGGCTGTTCGTGGTCAACCGTTCAGATTCATCATATGCACCCGACCATTCCAAAAGCCGACCAAACGCCGACCAATCACCGACCAAACGCTTGACCACGCCAATCGCAAATACGGGCGCTCGAATATACGTAGGCTTTGTACCAGTGCAAACACCAATACCGTTAAAGGTCCCTATCTCCACAATTAAGGGGCCCTAAGGCCCCTTAAACCATGTCTATTCCATAGAATTGACCACGCGGACAATGCGTCCCAAAGCCTCCGCGACCGCATGGGCGCGAACGCACGACCGATCGCCCTCGTAATGGCAGCGCGCAGACTCAACAACCGGCGCTCCCCCATCGGCCGCGCGATACGCCCAGCCAATATAGAACGTACCGGCGGGGTCTTGCTCGGTGCCACCACCGGGCCCAGCGTAGCCCGTTGCGCTTACGGCTATATCGCTCTGATAGAGGTCCAGCGAGCCCGCGGCCATCTCGCGCGCCGTCTGGTGCGACACGGCGCTAAACCGATCGAGCGTTTCCTGCTCGACGCCGAGCACGCGATGTTTGATCTCATCGCAATAAGTCACCGCGCCGCCACGAAGCACCGCCGAGGCACCCGGGATATCGGCAATCGTCGAGGCAATCATGCCCGCCGTCAGCGACTCCGCCGTCGACACCGTCACACCACGGGCACTCGCGCGCTCAACAATAACGCGCGCCAGTTCCTCGTTGTTAGCGGCAATCTGCAAAAAAGACTCCGTCATACCCACCAGGACCTAGACCGAAAAGACGATCTTGCGGCAGTTCCAGAAGTACTGGGCGCCCGAGATAATGGTCAAAATCACGGCGATGACGTACAGGAAGCGCGACACCGAATAGACACCGAGCAGCAGCGACACTGGTCCCAGCTGAAGGCCGGCCATCGCAAAGACGCACAGATAGCCGCAGATGGAAACCATCGTAGTCGCCGTCTTGTACTTGCCGAGCTTATCGGCGGCAACGACCACACCGGCAGCACTCGCGACCATGCGAAGGGCGCTCACCAGCAGCTCGCGGAACAGGATGATGAACACCGACCACACGGTTACGGTACCAAAATCCAAGAACAGAAGCAGGGCCGAGAACACGAGCAACTTATCGGCGATGGGATCCAAGAACTTACCGAAGTCGGTGATCTCGTTACGTGAACGAGCCAGGTAGCCATCAACCTTATCTGTGCACGACAGGATGACGTACAGAATAAAGGCGGCGGCGGCGAGCGGGCCGTCGAAGGTGCTCAAATCCGTACCGGCAACGCTCGTGTGAGACAGCGCCGACACGATCATGAACACCGGAATAAAGACGATGCGCACGCACGTCACGATGTTGGCGGGCGTCCAAACACTCGTCAGTTCCTTATTGCTCTCGTTAGCCACGACGCTCTCCTACTCCACAACATGACCGATAAGCTCGTAGCAGAAGCTATCGGTAAACTCGACCGTCAGAATATCGCCCACAGATGCCTCGCTGGCATCCAGATGCACCGCACCATCGGAATCGGGCGCCTGGAACCAGGCATGTCCGATGAGCTCGGCACCGTCCTCGGTCTCCTCGATGCCGTCAACGATCACCTGAGCGCGCTCGCCCACGTGCGCGGCAGTCGCGGCAAAGCCGAGCGACTCGGCCAGATCCATGGCCTCCTGGGCGCGCTCGAGCTTAACCTCTTCGTCAACCTGACCTTCCATCTTGGCGGCCAGGCTGCCCTCCTCACGCGAGTAGGCAAAAACGCTCGTGTAGTCAAAGCCGACGGTGTCCATAAAGTCGATAAGATCGCGGAACTCGTCGTCCGTCTCGGTCGGGAAGCCGACCATGGCCGTAGAGCGAATCACGATGCCGGGGATGCGCTCGCGAAGGTCGCGGAACAGATCCTCGAGCTCCTGGCGCGAGCCGGAGCGACGCATGGCCTTGAGGATGCGCGCGTCGCAGTGCTGCACGGGGATATCGATATAGGGCAGCACCTCGGGCGTATCGCGAATCGTCTCGATAAGCTCGTCGGTCATGCCCTCGGGCTGCAGATAGAGCACGCGGACCCAGACGTTGTGCGGGCGCACGGCCTCGGCGACGGCACGCAGCAGCTGCGCCAGATTGCGCGGCGAGCCCTCGGCGACATCCTCGTCGGCAAAGTCGGTACCCCAAATGCCCGTGTCCTGGCCGATCAGCACGATCTCGCGCACACCGCCGGCAACCAGGTCGCGCACCTCGGAGATGATGCTCTCGGCATTGCGCGAATGATAGCGACCGCGAATGTAGGGGATCATGCAGAAGCTGCAGAAGCGGTTGCAGCCATCGGAGATCTTGACGTAGGCAACAGCGCCCTCGACGGTACGCTTGACCTGCGGGATATAGGCCGCGATCTCGCGCTCCACGCCCAGTACGTCATCGATGACAGAGACGATACCGTCTTCCTCATCGGCCTTCACAAAGGCAGCGACCTCGGGAAGCTCGTCGGGCAGGTCATCGCCATAACGAGACGGCACGCAACCGCACATGACGATGGGGCAGGCGCGAACGCCGTCCTGCACCTCGTTAGCGAGCTCGAGCGTGGTCTCGATGCTCTCGGACGTCGCCGAGGCAAGAAACGAGCACGTGTTGACGATAGCGATATCGGCATCCTGCGGATCGAATGCCTCCTCGTAGCCCGCAGCGGTCAGCAGCGAACGCATGCGGTCGGTATCGACCTCGTTCTTGGCGCAGCCAAGCGTGATATAGAGTACGGAACCCAACGGAGTATCCATGTTGGAGAGCGGTCCTTTCAAAAGAATTAACGGTAGTTGGTAAACTGCAGCGGCTGGCCGTAGTCCTGGTCGCGCAGGAACTGAATCACCGTCTGAAGCGCGTCCTTAGAAGCCGAGGAAACGCGCAGCTTATCGGCCTCGATGGTCACCTTGACCTTGAGCTTTTGATCCTTGATGTCCTTATTGATCTTCTTGGCGGTCGTCTGGTCGATGCCCTCGACGATATGGCCGAGCACGCGCACGGTACCGCCCGAAGCCGCCTGTGGCGCGTCCCAAGAGACAGCCTTGAGGTCGATGCCGCGCTTGATGAGCTTAGAGCTCAGCACGTCAATGATCTGCTTGGAGACAAAATCGGCCGGGGCATTGATCGTAAAGAGCTTGTCGCCCTTTGAAAGCTCGATGGTGGCGCCGGAGTCCTTAAGATCATAGCGCTGGGAAATCTCGCGGGTGGTCTGCTGGAAGGCGTTATCGACCTCCTGCATGTTGACCTCGGACACAACGTCAAAGCTGGAATCTTTAGCCATGGTTCTTCCTTTCGGTACGGGGAGCCTTAGTAGCTGTCGTACGAATTGTCATCTGAATCGTTCGCTGTCTGGCTGTCGGATGCCGTGACGCTGCCGTCGGCAGACTGAGCATCGGCACCGACGCCGTCCTCGGAGTCTGTGGTCTCCTTCTTGGGAACGGTAATGGTCACGCGCGCCACACCCGATGTCTTAGTGTCGTAGCGAACCTTTTCGCCATTCTTGGTAACCGTGACATCGGAAGGCTTGGACGTGGTGATCTCGATCGAGGACTCGGGCGTGTACTCCTGCTCAAAGGGACCGGTAGCCTGGGCGCCATAGACCGATTTACCATCGACCTTGACCTCGATCCAGGCGGTCTTGCCCTTGGCAACAGAGACCTTGACCTTAATGACCTCGTCCTCTTCCTTTTTCGCCGTCGCCTTGGCGGCATCGGAATCGACAGAATCCGTCGCCTCGTCGGTGTCTTCATCGTCGTCAACGGATTCGGTCTTCTTAGAAGACTTCTTGGTCGTCGTCTTGGTGGCCGCGGGCGTCTCGGGCGTCGACTCGGGAGTCGAAGAGCCACAGCCACGCAGGAGGACCACGATGAGCAAAATCAGCAAAAGCGCCACGGCACCGATGCCGGCGTAGATGATGCGCGGATCGAGTCCATTGTTCTCGGGGGTACGTCCACCGCCGCGTCCGCGATTAGAACTACCGCGACCGTTTACCTGTGACATGCGGCCGCGACCGCTATCGGGACGACCACGATAACTGCCCTGGCGCTGAGAGCCACGCTGGCCCGAACGCGGCGCAAGCTCGCCACGGTTCTGATAGCCACGCTGGTCAGAGCGAGGCGCCGAAGAGCGCTGGCTGTAAGGCTGCGGTTGCGAACGGAGGCGCGGCGTCACCTGCGTGGTATCGGCATCGGCGTAACCACCACGGGAACGCCCGGCAGAAACTCCGCGATAACCACGACCGGAGTAGCCTCCGTCGCCGTAACCGGCGCGAGGATCGCGACTCAACCCGCGAGCGGCGGGAAGCGCACGGTCATCCGGCATAGGCGTACTGCGAAAGCGATCTCGCTGAGAACGAATCTCCTCACTGGACCCCGTCTCGGTAATATAGCCAGCCTGCTGCGGACGCTGACCATAACGCGTCGAGCGACCGCCCTGAACCATCAGAAAGCGTCCGTTATCGACCGACGAACGCGAGTTAACGTAGCCGGCAGCATCCTGAAAACGACCGCCCTGCTGCGAGGTTTCGCGTTCATATGCCATGAGGTCGTCAAAATAAGCGGTGACGACCTCGCGCGGGTTAAGCCCCAAAAAGCGAGCGTAGCTCGAAATCATGCCCTGCGCATAGCCACGCGGGGGCATCGATGCAAAGTTACCGGTCTCGAAAAACTCGATGATCTGCGGCCTGATTTTGATGGTGTTGGCGACCTGCTGGATGGAAAGGCCCATCCGGCGACGCTGCTCGAGCAGCATGTCACCAAAGCGTGCAGCCATCAGAATCCTCCAAACTCACGATCTTCACGTGCCATCTCGGCGTCGACAGACTCCAACGCGGCGAGCCCCTCCTCATCCAGCAGGACCTCGCGCGGCTTGGAACCGTCGGGCGGGCCGACGACACCCTTTTCTTCCAGCATGTCCATAATACGCCCGGCGCGCGCATAGCCAACCTTAAGGCGGCGTTGCAGGCCAGATGTGGAGCCCAGCTGCGATTCCACCACAATATGGGCGGCTTCCCAGATAAGCGGATCGTCATCCTGCGGCTCGGCAACGCCCGTGCGAACAATGCCGCCGCCACCAGTCATGGACATGGAGGCGGGCGCCACGGCAGACAGAATCTCCTCGTGATAGTCAGGCTCGCTTTGCGACTTAACGAACTCGACGATCTCGTTGATCTCGTCGTCCGAGACAAAGCAGCCCTGGATACGGCGGGGTTTGCCCCAGTCGACCTTGGAGAACAGCATGTCGCCCAAACCGGTGAGCTTTTCGGCGCCCATCTGGTCGATAATAACGCGGGAATCGATGCCCGTAGCCACGTTAAAGGCGATACGGTTGGTGATGTTGGCCTTAATTAGACCCGTCACCACGTTGGAGCTGGGGCGCTGCGTAGCCACGATAAGGTGGATACCGGCGGCGCGGCCCAGCTGGGCGATACGAACGATCGAGGCCTCGACATCCTTGCCGGCGACCATCATCAGGTCCGAAAGCTCATCGATGATGATGACCAGATAGGGCATCTTTTGCGGCGGGTTATCGTAATGCTCAAACTCGCCGGCGGCCTGCTTTTCGTTATACGTCGAGATCTTGCGAACGTTGAGGCGCTCGAAGACCTTCAGGCGACGCTCCATCTCGGACACGGCCCACTGCAGCGCACTGGCCGCCTGCTTGGGCTCGGTCACCACGGGCACATAGAGATGCGGCAGGCCGTTATAGCCCGCAAGCTCGACGCGCTTGGGGTCGACCATGATCAGGCGAACGTCCTCGGGAAGAGCGCGCATGAGGAGGGTCGTGATGATGGAGTTGATCATGACCGACTTACCCGAACCGGTGGTGCCGGCGATCAGCAGATGGGGCATCTTGGCGAGGTCGGCGACAACCGGCGTGCCCTCGGCATCGCGACCGATGGCAAGCTCAAGCGGACCGCCCTTCACATAGGGAAGCACATCGCCCAGGTTGACGTTCTGTCGCTTGCGATTGGGAATCTCGATACCAACGAGCGAGGTGCCAGGGATCGGCGCAAAGATGCGCACCGACTGGGCAGCAAGCGAAAGCGCAATATCGTCCTCGAGGCTCGAGATCTTGCTCACGCGCTCGCCCTCACCGGGCTGCAGCTTAAAGGTCGTGACCGTG
>CABUSL010000022.1 GCA_902494295.1 uncultured Collinsella sp. | reverse complement strand
GGTGCGGCGGACGCTATCTCAGCCGCCGGTGCGTTCGTCTTGTTCTCGTCTTTCATCTGCATAGCTCCTTGCATCGCATCCGTTCAACATTATCGATTGTCGCACGAAAAAGGGCGGCGGACCCAATTGGATCCGCCGCCCTTGGCGTTTAGAGACGGCTGGCAGATTTTAAGGCATGTCCCATAAATCTATTCGGCGTCGGGGACCTCATAGGTGGCCGCCGGCGTGTTGTCGCACACGACGGTAAAGCCGCCGTCCTTGTCGGCATCGACCGTCACCTGATCGCCCTCGCGCACCGTGCCGTCGATGATAGCGGCGGCGATGGCATCCACGACCTCGCGCTGAACCAGACGCTTGAGCGGACGGGCGCCAAAGACCGGGTCCAGGCCGCCCACGGCGAGCATCTGCTTGGCCGCCGGGGTGATGGCAAGCGTCATGCGCTCCTTGGCCAGACGCGCGCGGACGTCGGCGAGCTGGATGTCGACGATCTTCTCGATCTGCGCCATGCCAAGCGGATGGAACACCACGATATCATCGATACGGTTGAGGAACTCGGGGCGGAAGGTCTGAGCCATGGCCGCGTCGACCTGATGGCGCATCTCCTCCTCGTCCTTGCCGGAAAGCTCAGCGATAGCCTTGGAGCCCACGTTAGACGTCATGATGATGATCGTGTTCTTGAAGGATACCTGGCGACCCTGACCGTCGGTCAGACGGCCGTCGTCAAGCACCTGCAGCAGCACGTTGAAGACATCCGGGTGAGCCTTCTCCATCTCGTCGAGCAAGATCACGGAATACGGACGACGGCGCACGGCCTCGGTGAGCTGGCCGCCCTCGTCGTATCCCACGTATCCCGGGGGCGCACCGATCAGACGCTGGACGCTGAACTTCTCCATGTACTCGGACATGTCGATACGCACGAGTGCGCGCTCGTCATCGAACAGGCACTCGGCTAGAGCCTTGGCGAGCTCGGTCTTACCCACGCCGGTGGGGCCCAGGAAGAAGAAGCTGCCAATGGGCTTGTCCGGATCGGAGAGGCCCGCACGGCTGCGGCGCACAGCTGCGGCGACGGCGGAGACGGCCTCGTCCTGGCCGATGACGCGCTTATGCAGCTCACCCTCCAAGCCCTTCAACTTGTCGAGCTCGCCCTGCATCATCTTGGACACGGGCACGCCGGTCCAGGCACTCACGACCTCGGCGATCTCATCGGAGGTCACCTGTTCGTTGAGGCCCTCGCCGTCCTGCTGCTTTTGTGCCTCGAGCGCAGCCTCGGAATCCTGAATCTGTTGCTGCAGACCCGGGATCACGGAATAGCGCAGCTCGGACGCACGGCCCAGGTCGCCGTTACGCGTCGCGCGCTCCTCTTCGCTCTTGGCCTCGTCAAGCTGGCTCTTAAGCTCCTGCACGTGGTCGATGGCGTTCTTCTGGTTGAGCCAGCCGGCCTTTTGCACGTTGAGTTTTTCCTGGACCTCGGCAATCTCCTGGCGCAGGGCCTCCAGACGCTCCTTGGAGGCGTCATCGGTCTCTTTCATGAGCGCCTGTTCCTCGATCTGCAGCTGAGTGAGCTGACGCGTGGTGGCGTCGATCTCGACCGGCATGCTGTCGAGTTCCATGCGCAGGCGGCTTGCCGCCTCATCGACCAAATCGATGGCCTTGTCGGGCAGGAAGCGGTCGGCGATGTAGCGATCGGAGAGGTCGGCAGCTGCCACGAGCGCGCTATCGGTGATATGCACACCGTGGAAGATCTCGTATTTCTCCTTGAGGCCACGCAGGATCGAGATGGTGTCCTCGACGGTAGGCTCGCTCACCATCACGGTCTGGAAACGACGCGCGAGCGCCGCGTCCTTTTCGATGTACTTGCGGTATTCGTCGAGCGTGGTCGCGCCGATCGCGTGCAAGTCGCCACGGGCAAGCGCCGGCTTGAGAATGTTGCCGGCGTCCATGGAGCCCTCGGTGGCACCCGCGCCCACGATGGTGTGGAGCTCATCGATGAACAGGATGACCTTGCCCTCGGACTTTTGCACTTCCTTGAGCACGGCCTTCAAGCGGTCCTCGAACTCGCCGCGGTATTTGGCGCCGGCGACCAGCGCGCTCATGTCGAGCTCGATAAGGTCGCGGTCGCGCAGGGTGCTCGGCACGTCGCCGGCCACGATACGCTGGGCGATGCCCTCGACGATGGCCGTCTTGCCGACGCCCGGCTCACCGATGAGCACGGGGTTGTTCTTGGTGCGACGGGACAGGACCTGGATGGTGCGGCGAATCTCATCGGTACGGCCGATGACCGGGTCGAGCTTGCCGGCGCGGGCCAGATCGCAGATGTTGCGACCGTACTGCTCCAGTGCCTCAAACTGAGTCTTGTCCTCGGCAGACGTCACGCGGTCATCGCCACGCAGCTCCTCGTAGACTTGCTCGATGCGCTCCTTGGTGACGCCGGCGTCGCGCAGTACGCGGCCCGCCTCGCCCTTGTCCTCGGCAAGCGCCATCAGCAGATGCTCAGTCACCACAAAGCTGTCGCCCATCTTGGTGGCCTTCTTCTCGGCCTTTTCGATGACGCGGACGAGCTCGTTGGACAGGCCCATCTGCTGGCCCTCGCCCGAAACCTTGGGCGCGTGGTCGATGGCATCCTGTGTGGAGCGTGCGAGCTGAGCCGGGTCGGCACCGATGCGCTCGATGATCACGGAGATATTGCGCTCGCCGGCACCGAGCAGGGCGGACAGCAGGTGAATCGGCTCCACCGCGCCGGCCTGCGCGTCGGCAGCCGTGCTCATGGCGGTCTGCAGCGCCTCGCGCGACGTCATTGCTAGCTTATCGATTCTCATGGAATCACCTCTCTTGGGGTGGCCGCCCTACGGGGCGGCTTCACGTTGTTCGAGAAGTATTGTTGCCAGCTTTGCGCGATCTTATACACAAATCTAAGTCTCTATATATAAGATTTTCTGAGTGATTGAAAGATAGGGGTAAAGATGTCGGCCCGCCGCCGCACAGGTGCGCTACCGTCTCAATCTGTAACATCTATCGACCGTTTCTGGCTCCAGATGTTACAAATCGAGACGAATTGTTCAGCGGCGACCGTTTGTCTAAATCTGTAACAACTACTCGGCAAATTGGGGTCCAGATGTTACAGATCGAGATTAACCGCGAAGCCTCATCCGAAAATCTAAATCTGTAACACCAGGCCCACTTTTAGCGGCCAAGGTGTTACAGATTTAGACAAATCGAGCCGCCACAAAGGCGCCTGTCCCCTTTGTGGCGGTTTTCGACAAAAAGAAGCCGCCCCGATAACAGAGGCGGCATCAAGCAAGTCCATTTCTTAGCGTCCCTCAAGACCCAACGAGAACGCAGCGATGGAATCGAGAACCGACAATAGCCCGTTCGCACAGATAGAGGCAGAGATTCAAGGTCAAAGTCCGGCTTAAACGGCTTAGCTATCGCACGTCACATTGTTCTCGTCGTCCCCCTATCGTATTTATAGTGCTTATAGTGAAAATAGTGAGTTTAGTGAGAAGAGTATCGCTCAAAACTCGTGGACTCAATTATTGACCTCACGCCCAGAATGAGTGGGGCAAATACTTCTATTAGAGGTCAAATCGAAGCCCAATAGGGCCTTTTCGCCCCGTCATTTCGACCGATCGCTTTCTTTTGAATATTGTCGTAAGCTGGTATCACTTATCTTAATGAATGCATACTGTTTGCGAGGTACCCGCCATGAAACGCTCCACCTATATCGGCCTGCTCGTCTTAGCGTTTGCAATTACCGCAGTCGGCGTGGGCATTATCTATCTCGCATTTCTCCCTGCCTCGGCAACGCAGGCGGCGGTTGAAACCGTAAGCTACCCCATCGAAATCCTCACCGATATCATCAAACCCGATTCAATCACCGTCGATTTCGACGGTACGCCCGCAGCGCTTGGGGTCAGTAACTATCCCCGAATCGAACTTGGAGCCACGCGCTATACCCAAGATGAGCAGCTTATCGGCAAGGCAACCAGTTTACTCAAAGGCAAGACGTTTAAGCGATGGTACGGCGCCGCAATATATCGAGCCAAGAATGGCCAAATGGTTGGCGGGTATTATTCGACCCTTGAGCTCGATGCGGCAAACGGGAGCAGATTGTGCAACGTCTCATACGACCCCGGCTACGTGGACAATGAAGGACCGGGGGTCTATATCTCGGATGGCGACGTAATCTACGTCATGGAGGGCGACCAGACGGCAGTCGTCGATTTTATGGATCGGTGTACCGAAGATGCCTACGAACAAACTTGCGAGCCCGATCCGCAGACAGCGCGCAACAGTGGCTCGTCACGCACTTGGCTATTTGACGATGAAATAACCTGGACCCCATCGAAATAAGGTCCCGCCGGGCAGGCAACTTTGTGGTGGTCCCGGTCAATTATTAGCGCCCCTCAAGACCCAACGAGAACGTCGCGGTAGCCCCGGCCACACCTTTCCCTCGGGCGACCCTCGCGAAGCGCGTGAGCACGAGGGAAAGGTGTGGCCCCGGGCGGACAATTAAGTGCGTTACTCGGCAGCTGCCTTGAACTTGTTGTAGTTGATCAGGCAGCCAGCCTTGACGATGGCACGCTCCTCTGCCGTCATATCGGCAATGTAGAGCTCAATCTGCTCGACCGCACCATCGGCGCGCACCACGTAGGCGGCGATGCCCTTCAGGTCGCCATCGAGCGCGGCGCGGATACCCGGCACAAAGACGTAGTCGCCCACCTCAAAGCTGGGCTCGGCCTCCATCTGGAAGGGCACCATGCCCCAGTTCATCACGTTGGAGCGATAGCGCTTGGTGGCGTACTCGTGGACGATGTTGGCCAGGCCGCCAATTACGCGCTGGCAGCTCGCGGCCTGCTCGCGGGCAGAACCGTCACCGGGCTTCTTGGCATAGAGCATGGAGCCGTACTCAGTCGCCTTGGCATCGGCCGCGACACCCGCGCCGGTCAGCGCCTCAAACACGCTGGCAAGCTCGGCATCGAACGCCGCCAGGTCGCCCGCGGACTCGCCGGCAACGCGACGCTTCTCCACAGCGTCGACCTCCTTGGAGCGACCCACGTAGGCCGGGTCGCGGCGGCTCAGCGTAAACTCAGCCAGGCCCAGCGGGTTGGAGCGGAAGGAGCTCGTCTCGCCCGAGGGAATGAGCTCGTCGGTCGTAGTGACCGGGTCCATGATCTTGGAGCACACCTTGAGCAGGATGTCGTCGCCGAGAGGCTCCATCGCGGGCCACGGCTTGATGTTGGGGCCCTCGACCAGCTCGTCGGCCGGCTCAGCCTTGCCAAAGCCCCAGTACACGCGCTTCTTGTACGGCGCGTCGTCAAAGGTGTACTCGCAGGCCTCGTCCCAAATCTCCTCGGGCAGGTCGGTCGCCGGCGTCAGGACGCCGCCGTTGGCAGCCGTCGCCGCAATGGAGCGGGCGTCCATCAGGGCCACGGCGCTCAGCTGACCGTTGCCCGGCTTGGAACCCTCGCGATTGGGGAAGTTGCGCGTGGTGTGGCGGATCGAAAGGCCGTTGTTGGCAGGCGTGTCGCCGGCGCCGAAGCACGGGCCGCAGAATGCCGTGCGCACAATCGCGCCGGCCTCCATAAGGTCGTAGATGTAGCCGCGGCGTGTAAGCTCGAGTGCCACGGGCTGGCTCGTGGGATAGACCGACAGCGAGAACTCGCCGCAGCCGGTGTTAGCGCCCTTGAGCACGCGAGCAGCCTGGACCACGGAGTCGTAGTTGCCGCCCGAGCAGCCGGCGATAACGCCCTGCTGCACGTGCAGCTTGCCGTCGACGATCTTGTCGAGCAGGCTAAAGTGCGTCTTGCCCTCGCCGATCTTGGCGGCCTCGAGCTCCACCTCATGCAGGATGTCCTCGAGGTTCTCGTTGAGCTCGTCGATCTCAAAGCCGTTAGAAGGATGGAACGGCAACGCGATCATGGGCTTGATACTCGACAGATCGACTTCGACGCAGCCGTCGTAGTAGGCAACATCGGCGGGCTTGAGCTCGCGGTAGTCCTCGCCGCGACCGTGCATGGTCAAAAACGCGTGCGTGTCCTCGTCGGTGGCCCAGATGCTCGACAGGCAGGTGGTCTCGGTGGTCATGACGTCGACGCCGTTGCGGTAGTCGGTCGTCATGCTCGCGATACCGGGGCCCACGAACTCCATAACCTTGTTCTTAACGTAACCCTTGGCAAAGACGGCACGGATGATGGCGAGTGCCACATCGTGCGGGCCGACGCCGGGGCGCGGGGCGCCCGTGAGGTAGATGGCGACGACACCGGGATAGGCGACATCGTAGGTGTCGCGCAGCAGCTGCTTTGCCAGCTCGCCACCGCCCTCGCCCACGGCCATGGTGCCCAGAGCGCCGTAGCGGGTGTGCGAGTCGGAGCCCAAGATCATCTTGCCGCAGCCGGCGAAGTTCTCACGCATAAAGGAATGGATGACCGCGATATGGGGCGGAACGAAGATGCCGCCGTACTTTTTGGCAGCCGAGAGGCCAAAGACGTGGTCGTCCTCGTTGATGGTGCCACCCACGGCACACAGCGAGTTATGGCAGTTGGTAAGCACGTAGGGCAGCGGGAACTGCTCCATGCCCGAGGCACGCGCCGTCTGGATGATGCCGACAAAGGTGATGTCGTGGCTCGCCATGGCATCGAAGCGAATCTTGAGCGCCTCGGGGTCGCCGGACGTATTGTGTGCCTGAAGGATCGAATACGCGATGGTGCCGCGCTTGGCATCCTCGGGTGTCTGCGTAATGCCGCGCTCAGCGGCCTCGGCCGCAGGCACAACCTCGCTGCCGCCGCGCAGGTAGATGCCGTCCTCGTACAGCTTGACCATACTGTCTCCCACTCTGCCCGAAAGGCTCGGGCGCATAGCATACATTCGTTCAATATCGTGCCATAGAACGGTTGCGAGTGGGTTACGAATCTACACGTTCACTTTATCTCAGTAAAGCACAGAACGAGCCTAGTGTGAGCCAGCAGATTTAGTGCAAGAGTGTCCCTTCCGACTAGTCATTTAAGAACGTCCCCAATGACTACACCAGAGCGAGCAAGGCAACGCCGCAGGTAGAGGACGGACAGCGAGCGGGCCGCATTTGAGGCAAGGTGACGTGAAACGAAAGGGCGCTGACCTTCTGGTCGCGCCCTTGAAGTTGAACGTCAGATTGTCCAAATGCGGCCCGCGCAGCGTCGAGCCGTTACGCCGTTCGGCAGAACGGCGTAACCTAGAGATCTCCGCCGGCGCCCAGCAGCTTGCGCATGACTTGCTCGGGGTTAACTGAGCCGTCGCGCGGGGCCAGAGCGGTGATCTTCTTTTGCATCTTGTACTCGTGCAGCTCGTCCTCGAGCTGGCGCACGCGGGCGCGGAGCTTCTCGTTCTCGCGTTCGCGCTCCTCGGCACGCTCCTTCATATCGAGGATGCGCACCACGCCGGCAAGGTTGATGCCCTCGTCGGTCAGCTGGTTGATGAGTTCCAGGCGCTCGATATCGGCACGCGAATACAGACGCGTGTTACCGCCCGAGCGCTGGGGGTTCACCAGTCCCTTGGACTCGTAGACGCGCAGAGTCTGCGGATGCATGCCGGTCAGCTCGGCCGCCACACTGATCATGTACAGCGGTTTGTTCCTATTGTCCTCGGCCATGCTACCTGACCCCTTTCCGTCTCGTTATCGTCCATCATAAGCCCGCGGGCGCGGGCGTGCGCCACGACCGCCCTAGTACGTCGCCTTGTAACGGTTGACCTTCTCGCGATAGTCGCGCGTGTCGGCCTCACGCAACTTGGTCATGGCGTCGCGCTCATCATCGGATAGGTTCGTGGGGACCTGCACCTTGATCTCGACGAGCAGCGCGCCCGTACGGCCACGGTGCTTAACGTCGGGCGCCCCCATCTCCTTAAAGCGGAACTTCTTGCCCGTCTGGGTACCCGCGGGCACCTTCAGACGAACCGTCGCACCGCCGGGCGTGGGCACGTCCACCGTGCAGCCGAGCGCCGCCTCGTAGACCGAGACCGGTACCTCCATAGTCACGTCGGCACCTTTACGCTTAAACAGCGGATGCTCCTCCACGTGCGTGGTCACGACCAGGTCGCCGCGCTCGCCGCCGGCAACGCCGTACTCGCCGCGACGCTTGTAGCGCAGCTTGCCACCGTCGACCGCGCCCGCAGGCACTGAGACCGTAATTGTCTGTTGCTCGCCCGTCGAGGGAATGCGGTAGGTGACCTTGTGCGTCACGCCGCGAAACGCGTCCTCGGCCGTCACATCGACGGTCAGCGACAGGTCGCCGCCCTTGCGAGCGCGGCTGCGGCCAGCGCCGGCACCGGCAGCGCCCGCAGCCCCGGCAAAGCCCGAGCCCCAATCGCTGCCCCAGGCGCCGTTGCCGCTAAAGATGCTGTCGAAGATATCGCCCCAGCCGCTGGCGCCTGCGCCGGCACCGTAGCCGCCGCCATACGCGCCGCCCGCGCCCGGCATGCCGCCAAACATGAGCATCTGGTCGTACTCTTTGCGCTTCTTCTCGTCCGAAAGCGTCTCGTAGGCCTCGCTGATCTCCTTGAACTTGGCCTCGTCGCCGCCGGCATCGGGGTGATATTTTTGCGCGAGCTTGCGAAACGCGCTCTTGATCTCTTTGTCGGAGGCGCTCTTGGATACGCCCAGGATGTCATAGAAGGTTTTGCCTGCAGCCATCGTAGCTCCTCTCCTGTTACGTCCGCCGCCCATGCAGACGACGGCTCATGCTTTCATATGGCACTAGGCCAGAAAGGGCCCCGGGTGTTGCCCCGGGGCCCTTCTCAATTACTCCTCGGTGCTCTCGGCCGTATCGGCCGTAGCATCCTCGGGCGCCGCTTCGGGCTCCGGTGCGGGGCGCTTCTCGCCACCGTAGGTCACCGTCACCATCGCGGAACGCAGGATGCGATCCGCCATGCGGTAGCCCTTCTGGTACACATCGTTGACGGTCTCGTCATACTGCGATGCGTCCTCGACGCGACCCACGGCCTGATGCTCGAGCGGATCGAACGCCTCGCCCTTGGGGTCGATGGGCTCAACGCCCTCGTGCGCAAACACATCGAGCAGCTTGGCATGTACCGCGTCAACGCCATCGACGAACTGCTTAAAGTCGTCGGAAAGCTCTTGACTGCGGGCATGGTCGATCGCGCGCTCGATATCGTCGATCACCGGCAGCAGCGCGGTGACGAGCTTCTCGGTCGCGCGCTCGCGCTCGGCGATACGCTCATTGGCGGTGCGGCGACGGAAGTTCTCCCAGTCGGCCTGCAGACGGGCGGTACGCTCGGTGGCGTCCTTTGCCTTGTCCTCGGCGGCCTTCTGAGCCTCTGCCGCAGCATCGAGCTCATTGCGCACGTCGGCAAGCTCTTTCTGAGCCTGCTCGAACTTGAGCTTAAAGTCGTTGTCGGCGGCTTCTTCACCGGCGCGGATAGCGGCTTCCACCATCTCGTCCTCGGTCATCGTCGCCTCCTTGTTGGAATCCTCTACCTGGTTCTCGGCAGCCTCGGCGGCCTCGGCCTCGTTGGCCTCGGTATCGTCGACGGCCTCTACGGGAATCTTCACGTCCTTCTCCTCAGAGTCAACGGGGGCGGCGCCAGCGGCAGCCGCCTCCGTGCGAGCTTTACGGGCGGACATGATTACTTGTCCTCGTCGTCCACAACCTCGTAGTCGGCGTCGACGACGTCATCGTCGGCAGGCTGGGCACCGGCGGCACCGTCGGTCTGCTGCTGAGCGTCGGCGTAGACAACCTGAGCCAGCTCGTAGGCCACGGACTGCAGGGACTCGCCAGCGGTCTTGATGGCCTCGACGTCAGAGCCCTCGAGCGCCTTCTTGGCGTCGGCGATAGCGGCCTCGGCCTTGGACTTCACGTCGGCGGAAACCTTGTCGCCCAGCTCGTTGAGGGTCTGCTCGGTGGAGTAGCACAGACTGTCGGTCTGGTTGCGGACCTCGACCTCTTCCTTCTGCTTCTTGTCCTCCTCGGCATGAGCCTCGGCGTCCTTGACCATACGATCGACTTCGTCGTCGGACAGAGCAGTGGAGCCGGAAATGGTGATCTGCTGCTCCTTGCCGGTGCCCTTGTCCTTAGCGGAGACCTTGACGATACCGTTGGCGTCGATGTCGAAGGTGACCTCGATCTGCGGCACGCCGCGGCGGGCAGCCGGGATACCGGTCAGCTGGAACTTACCGAGCGACTTGTTGTCGCGGGCAAGCTCGCGCTCGCCCTGGAGCACGTTAATCTCGACGCTGGTCTGGTTGTCGGCAGCGGTGGAGTAGACCTCGGTCTTGGAGGTCGGGATCGTGGTGTTGCGGTCGATCATCTTGGTCATGATGCCGCCCATGGTCTCGACGCCCAGCGACAGCGGGGTAACGTCGAGCAGCAGGATGCCCTCGACGTCGCCGGTGAGCACGCCGCCCTGGACGGCAGCGCCGTCGGCAACGACCTCGTCGGGGTTCACGGACATGTTGGGCTGCTTGCCGGTCATGGTCTTGACGAGCTCCTGGACGGCGGGCATACGGGTGGAGCCGCCGACGAGGATGACCTCGGTCAGATCGGAGAGCTTAAGCTTGGCGTCGCGCAGGGCATTGGTGACAGGCTGCTTGCAGCGCTCGAGCAGGTCGCGGGTGATCTTCTCGAACTCGGCGCGGGTCAGCGTGTAGTTGAGGTGCAGCGGGCCGGACTGGTTCATGGTAATGAACGGCAGGTTGATGGTGGTCTGCTGGGCGGCGGAGAGCTCCTTCTTGGCGTTCTCGGCGGCCTCCTTCAGACGCTGCAGGGCCATGGGGTCCTGACGCAGGTCGACACCGTTCTCCTGCTGGAACTTATCGGCCATCCAGTCGATGACGCGCTGATCCCAGTCGTCGCCGCCCAGGTGGTTGTCGCCCGAGGTGGACAGAACCTCAAACACGCCGTCGGCGAGGTCGAGGATGGAGACGTCGAAGGTACCGCCGCCCAGGTCAAAGACCAGAATACGCTGGTCGGTGCCCTGCTTGTCCAGGCCATAGGCCAGAGCAGCAGCGGTCGGCTCGTTGACGATACGCTTGACGTTGAGGCCGGCGATCTTACCGGCGTCCTTGGTGGCCTGACGCTGGGCGTCGTTGAAGTAGGCCGGGACGGTGATGACGGCGTCGGTGACGGTCTCGCCCAGATACTTCTCGGCGTCGGCCTTCATCTTGGCGAGCGTCATGGCGCTCACCTGCTCAGCGGTGTAATCCTTGCCCTCGATGTCGACGACGGCACGGCCACCCTGGCCCTCCTTGACCTCATACGGCACGGTCTTGATCTCGGAGGTGCACTCGGAGTACTTGCGGCCCATGAAGCGCTTGATGGAGAACACGGTGTTCTTGGGGTTGGTGACAGCCTGGTTCTTAGCGGCCTTACCCACGACGCGGTCGCCGTCAGCACGGAAGCCCACGACGGACGGGGTGGTGCGGTCGCCCTCGGCGTTCACGATAATGGTCGGAGAACCGCCCTCGAGGACGGCCATTGCGGAGTTAGTAGTACCAAGGTCGATACCAAGAATCTTGCCCATTAGAAATTCCCTCTCTCTTGTGCGTTTGCACCGACTCGGCGGTCTGCCGAGCGGTGTTTCGGCTTGTCTTTCAGGATGTAGTGTATCCCCTTATGGGCCGGAATATACAAAATCTAAGTCAATTCATATAAGATTTCTTATTGCCGAGAGTTTAGGTTCGCAAATATGCAGGTAGACGCACTGTTTGAGTTCTCGGCAAATCTATCGAGATCTATGTAGAGATGGCTGAGGTTTGCGTCCGGGGGTGCCTGGGGGCCGTCTTGCGGAAAGCTCATCCCGGTTTGAGCGTGGATTCCGGGTCGCAGTTTCCATCTGAAGGCTCAACCGGAAACCGTATCCCGTTTTGAGAGCTGATACCGGGTCGCAGTTTCCGTCGGACGGTCCAACCGGAAACTGCGACCCGTTTTTCGGCGAAATAACGGGATGCCCTTTCCGCAGGCGCGCTCAATAGCTCAGTATTTCAAGTCACCTTTAGCTAACATTTACGCAGCTCAACGGCCCCACCTGCGTGTTTTTTAGTAAACCTTGGCATACTCGGCGAACGGTATGAAGATGCCGGTCAGAGGGTATTGCAAACGGTCGCTCCCGTGGTATGTTTTTGCCCGAATCAAACCGGCGCGCATCGCCTGTAGCGTCGGTCAACAGAGAGGAAACTACCATGGCTCATCCCGTAATTGATGCCGACGAGTGCATCGCTTGTGGCGTTTGCGTCGACTCCTGCCCCGCTGGCGTTCTGGAGCTCCAGGACGTCGCTACCGTCGCTGACGAGGACTCCTGCGTCGCCTGTGGCGCTTGCCAGGACGCTTGCCCCGCCGGCGCGATCACCGAGATCGTCGAGGAGTAACAACTCCCCCACCTGCACACTCAAAAGTACACCGTGCACAAACAAAAAGGAGGCCTCCGCATCGCCGCGGAGGCCTCCTTTTTGTTTGTACGGATAACTAAATTTGGCGCCGCTGCAGATTGCCGCTTAGGGGCGTTTGCAGCGTCGGCTAAGAGAGATCGTCCTCGTAAGGCATCAGGTCTGCCAAGTAGCCTTTCTCCTTGAGCATAGCCTCGATGTCGTCGAGGGTTTGCTCGTCCTCTGCCGCAATGCGATGGAAGTGATAGCCGCTCGTCACCGTTAGTAGTGGAAAGCTCTTGCCGCTCTCGATATCGTGCAGGTAGCGCTCAACATCGCGACGGTTGCGAATGTCCAGGTCGGCCGTGATCTTACCGTACACGCGGTGATTGACGATCACGTTGAGCACGGCGCCGCCGGCGTCGACGATACTCGTGAGCTCATCGCCTGCCTGCTCCACGCTGTGGCGAACCTTGACCAAGCGCGTGGGCACGGCGGGGCTGCTGGGGGCCTCCTGCAGCACATAACCACGGTTGGTTGCCACGACATCGTGCCCATCGGCACGCAGCAGGGCAATATCCTGAACCACGATCTGACGGCTCACGCCAACCTCGCGGGCAAGTGCGCTGCCCGAAACGGGCTCCTTGGCCACCTCGAGCACGTCCATGATGGCACGGCGACGCTCGCGGGCGTCCATTATTTACCGTCCAGCAGACGCAGGTGCTTGAGCGAGAGGTCGAGAATCGGCGCAGAGTGCGTCAATGCCCCCGAGCTAATAAAGTCAACGCCCAGGTCGGCGAGCGCGCGGATATTGCTGGCATCCACATTGCCCGAGCACTCGGTCTTGGCGCGGCCGGCGATAAGCTCAATCGCGGCAGCCATATCGTCGTGGGTCATGTTGTCGAACATGATGATGTCGGCGCCGGCCTCCACAGCCTCGCGCACCATGTCCAAGTTCTCGCACTCGATCTCGACCGTCGCGGTAAACGATGCATGGGCGCGCGCCATCTCGATCGCACGCGTCACGCCGCCGGCGGCGTCGATGTGGTTGTCCTTGAGCATGACAGCCGTCGACAGGTTGTAACGGTGGTTGCTGCCGCCGCCGATCTCGACCGCGGCCTTCTCGAAGACGCGCATGCCCGGCGTGGTCTTACGTGTGTCGACAAGCACGGTCTTGGTGCCCTCGAGCGCCGCGGCCATGCTGTGCGTGTAGGTAGCGATGCCGCTCATGCGCTGCAGGTAGTTGAGTGCCACGCGCTCGCCCGAAAGCAGCACGCGCGCGTCGCCGCGCACCTGGCCCACGTGGTCGCCGGCGTGCACCTCATCGCCATCGACGACATCAAACAGCACCGAGCTCTGCGAATCCAGCAGCTCAAAGGTGCGGGCGAACACATCCAGGCCCGCGATGATGCCATCGGCCTTGGCGATAAGCTCCACCGTGGCGGGACGCGCCGTGGGGCACACGCTCGCCGTGCTCACGTCCTCAAAGGTAATGTCCTCGCGCAGAGCCTGCAGAATCAGATCATCGACGACGAGCTTCATGGTAATGGGATTCATGGTCTACTCCTCCACGGCCTGCGTGCCGGCGGCACGGGCCAAATCATCGATTGCCAGGGTGTCGGCGCTCAGGGCGCGATGACGGCCATCGAGCGCGGGCTCGCCCGCCTGCTCCACGGCCAGTGACTCGCCGGTACGCATATACCACGCGGCGCGACGACCCCAGACCAGCGCTTCGAGCAGGCTGTTTGATGCAAGGCGATTCTTGCCGTGAACGCCGTTGCAGGCCGTCTCGCCCGCGGCGTAGAGCTCGGGCATCGAGGTGCGGCCGTCCTTATCGACCCATACGCCACCCATAAAGTAGTGCTGCGTGGGCGTGACGGGGATGGGCTCGTCCAAGATGTCGCGGCCGTCCTCAAGGCAGCGCGCGCGAATGTTGGCAAAATGCCCGGTCACCACATCGCGTTCGACGGGGGCGAAGCTCAGCCACTCGTGCTCGGTACCGTCCTGCTTCATCTGCTCGCGAATAGCGGCGGCGACCACATCACGCGGCTGAAGCTCGTCGGTAAAGCGCTCGCCGGCGGCGTTGAGCAAAATCGCGCCCTCGCCGCGGCAGCTCTCGCTGATCAGGAACGTACGACCCGGCTGCGGCGAAAACAGGCCCGTGGGGTGGATCTGCACGTAGTCCAGGTGCTCCATCTTAATGCCATGCCCCTGAGCGATGTAGCAGGCGTCACCGGTGAGCTGCGGGTAGTTGGTGGAGTGATCGTACACGCCGCCGATACCGCCCGTCGCCCACAGCGTGTGGCGGGCATGGATCTTAAACGGCTCGCCGGCATGCACGCCCTCGGCGGCATTTACCAGCTCGTCGGCGGGGCGAACCGAGTTGCCCTCGTCCACGGGAACGGCGACGACGCCGGTACACACCGTGGCGCCGCCACGCTCGCCCGTCAGGATGTCGATCATGGCCACGTGCTCCAAAATCTGCACGTTATCCAGCTTGCGAACGGCCTGGAGCAGCTTGGTCGTAATCTCCTTGCCCGTAATGTCGGCATGGAAGGCAATGCGCGGGCGGCTGTGCGCACCCTCGCGGGTAAAGTTGAGGCTGCCGTCGGCCTTGCGCTCAAAGTCCACGCCCATCGCTAGCAGGTCGTTGATGACCGAACGGCTCGAGCGAATCATGATGTCGACGCTCTCGCGGCGGTTCTCGTAGTGGCCGGCGTGCATGGTGTCCTCAAAGAAGGCATCGTAGTCAGAGCCTTCGGGCAGTACGCAGATGCCGCCCTGCGCGAGCATCGAATCGCACTCATCGACGGCGCCCTTGGAGAGCATGATCACGCGCGTACTCGTCGGCAGGTTGAGAGCCGCGTACAGGCCCGCTACGCCGCAGCCGGCAATGACGACGTCGCACTCCATATCGGGGTATTGCTTGGTTTCCACAGGAATCCTCTCCCTTGAATGTGGCATAAGGGACCATCCCTCATGCCACATTGTTCTAGCGCGCTGCGTACTCGAGCATACGGTCGAGCGTGAGCTTGGCCTGATCGGCGGCCTCGTCCGAGACGCCGATCTGCACCTCGCCCTCGCCCGTCTCCAGGCAGCGCACGAGCTTTTCGAGCGTGATGAGGTCCATGTTGACGCAGGTGGGCTGCACCGCGGGGAAGTAGAACTTCTTGCCGGTACCCTGGCAGCGGCGCTCGAGCTCGTAGAGCACGCCGCGGACCGTCACGATGATGAATTCGCTGGCGTCCGACTCCTCGGCATACTTGATGATGCCGGCGGTGGAGCCGATGTAGTCGGCCTCGGCCAGCACGTCGGCCTTGCACTCGGGGTGCGCCAGCACGAGTGCTTCGGGGTGCGCTTCCTGCGCGTCAACGATCTGCTCGACGGTGATGACGTGGTGGCGCGGGCAGTAGCCCTTGTTGAGGATGACGTGCTTTTGCGGCACCTGCTCGGCTACGAAGCGGCCCAGGTTCTGGTCGGGAATGAACAGGACGTGCTGCTGCGGCAGCTCGGACACGATCTTGACGGCGTTGGAACTGGTGACACACACGTCACTCCAGCTCTTGATCTCAACCGTGGAGTTGACGTAGCACACCACGGCAAGGTCGTCGCCGTACTCGGCGCGGGCGGCGTCGACCGTCTCGCGCTTGACCATATGAGCCATGGGACAATCCGCGCCCGGCTGGGGCAGCAGCACGGTCTTGGTGGGGTTGAGCAGCTTGGCGCTCTCGCCCATAAACTCCACGCCGCACAGCACGATGGTCCGCTGTGGCAGGCTCTTGGCGAGCTTGGCCAGGTAGAAGCTATCGCCGACGTAATCAGCCACGGCCTGCACCTCGGGCGCCACGTAATAGTGCGCCAGAATCACCGCGTCACGTTGGGTTTTTAGTTGCTGAATGGCCTCGACGAGCTCTGCGGGCACCAGTGCCGCGCGCTCCGTTGCCGTCGTTGCCGATGCTAGGCCGGCCGCGATATCGCGTGCAAGCTCCGACGCATCCATGTTCGCGCTCTGTGCCATCAAGGCCCCTCTCTTTTGGCGAATCTTGGGGCTTTAGTATGACACCTAGGTTTACAGCTGACAAGACAGCTGTAAACCTAGGTGTAAAGTTGAAATAAAGATTCAATCATGTGGCAGGTCCATTTTCGAACTGACAAGCTGAGGATAGCCGAGCTCTCAATAGCGCAGGAGGCATCTTTCGCCACCGCAATACCGCTCGGCGCGAGTTGCACGACGCGGGGCGCAAATGGGACACGCCTCCGCGAGCGGTCCGCACCCAATGTGGCAAAATCGAACTACTAAGGAGGCTCAGAATGCTCAAGATTATTGCCTGCGACGACGTCGCTTTTCTAGATAGACTGCACCGGATGATCGACCGTTGGTCGACCGAAACGGGCACGGCGGTCGATGTTGCGCTCGTCACGCGCGGCGAGGACCTGCTGACCCGCCATGCCGCGTCGCGAGCCGACATTATCCTGCTCGACATGATCATGCCGCTCGTCAACGGCATGGACACCGCGCGCGAATTGCGCCAGGCCGATACCGCCGTGCGCCTGGTGTTCCTCACCTCATCGCCCGAGTTTGCACTGGAGTCCTACGAGGTCCGTGCCTTCGACTATCTGCTCAAGCCCGTGACTTACGAACGCCTGGCGCAGTTGCTCGACGAGCTTTCGAGCATGCGCCCGGCGGCAACCGACGAGCTCGTGATCAAAACTTCCTTTGGCTACCACGCCCTGCGCCTGTCCGACATCGAATATGCCGAGGCGCGCAACAAGCACGTGGTCTTCCACCTGCGCGACGGACGCGATATCGAGGCACTCGAGTCGTTCCGCAGCGTCGAGGACCGCTTGGAGCAAAACGGAGTCTTCTTTAAATGCCACCGCAGCTACCAGGTCAACCTGCGCAATATCGATCACTTTGACCGCACGGACATCGTCATGCGCTCGGGTGCGTGCATCCCGCTTTCGCGCAGCTGCAAGCAGGGATTCCAAGACGCCTACTTTGCGGTTCGCTTTGAGGGTGGGAGACACTGATGGTCTCCTCGGTCGAAATGGTCCTTTGGGCAATCCACCACGCCACGACGCTGCTCTTTGGCGTCTTTGCCTCGGCGGCGCTATGCGGTGTCGAGCTCAATCGACGCCATGCGCTCGAGCTGGTGGTCGTTACCATTCTGACCGGCACCGCCTTCTCAATCGCCAACGTCGTTGGCGGCGAACTATTTGCCCGCCAGGCTTATCCACTTGTCGTGCACCTGCCGCTTATCGTCTACCTGTGCGCGCGCTACCGCCTGAGTCCGCTGCTTGCCGCGCTCGGCATTACGAGTGCCTATCTGAGCTGCCAGTTCAGCAATTGGATGGGTATCGCCGCATTTGCCGCAACCGATTCTCAGATTGCGTACTATCTGGCACGCATCGCTACCACGCTCGGCGTCTTTACCGTCCTGCTACATTGGGCCAGCGACATTGGACCCCGCCTGGCAATTAAAAGCCCCACCGAGCTGGGCATCCTTTTAATCCTGCCGCTCGTCTATTACGTCTTTGACTATGCCACCAACGTCTACACCACGCTGTTCCACTCGGGCTCGGTGGTGACGGTTGAGTTTTTGGCCTTTGCGCTCTGCGCCTTCTACCTTATGTTCCTCGCCATCTACCTGCGTGAATACGAAGAAAAGGAAACCGCCGAGCGAGAGCGCTGGATGCTCGAAACCCGCGACAGCGCCGCCATTAAAGAGCTCGAGGCCTGGCGTCAATCTGGGCGCGAGCTGTCGATTCTTCGCCACGATATGCGCCACTTCCTACGCGGCCTGGCCGCTTTAATTGAGGAGGGCCACACCGACGAGGCGCTCAAACGCATCGACGAACTCTGCGAAGCCGGCGACCGCACCGCCGTACGCCGCTTCTGCGCCAACGAGACCGTAAACATCGCGCTTTCGTCATTTAACTCGGATATCAATAGAAACGGCATTATCGCTAACCTGCGCGCCGCCGTACCCGAAACCGTCCACGTAGGTGACGCCGACCTGTTTAGCGTGCTCTCAAATGCCTTGGAAAACGCTATCACCGCCGCAAGCACCGCACCCCAAGGAAAGCGCTTCGTCGACTTTGACCTGCGATTAGAGGACGGCCAGCTGCTGCTGTTAGTTTCCAACACGTTTGACCGCGCGCCGCGCATGGTCGACGGCATGCCCGTGACCCGGCATGCGGGCCACGGCTTTGGCACCAAGAGCATCAAACTTGCCGTGGAGCGCATGAACGGCAACTGTCAGTTCCGCATTAACGGCGATCGGTTTGAGCTGCGCGCTGTGATGTAGGGACGCGATAAGCCGGCGCCGCGCTCGACCCGTCAGGGCCGCCTTACCGGCTCCGGTCCGCTACAGCGGAGCGGCCGCCGGGGTCAGTTGCTTGATGTATGCCCACATGCGCTGCTTGGCGGCTTTGTCAGTGAGCGCCGCCTCAAAACCGTCGAGCGCGAGCACGCGGCGACCCTGCACATGGGCGACCAAGCCGGGCTTGAGCATGGCGGTGTCGAAGTCATCGATCGCCACGAGCATATCGGCGTAGGTCTCGCGCATGGCATCGGCCGCGTTGTTGTCGAGCAGTAGCACCGCCTCGGGGTCCAAGGCCTCGAGCGCCTCGCGGAACAGCTCGCACGGCAGAGTCTCGCCCACCGTGACCGCTCCGTCACCCACGCCGGCGACGCTTGCCAGCACGCAAAAATCCTCGGGCGCGTAGCCGATGGCCCCAAGCGCCTTGCGCAACGCCGCGCCATCCGGGCCGGCGGCAAGCTCGCCACCCGAACGCTCGGCCTCGTCCAAATCGCCTTTGACCAGCACGATCGGCGAGCACGCGTTGCCCGCGATGCGCACGCCACGGCCCACAAGCGATGCGAGCTCCTGCTCGGCGGCCTGGGCGATGACTTCTTTTTTCTGGCTTTGTGACGTGGACATGCGCTCTCCAATCGTTTGCGTGCCCACCATTATATAAAAGAGCTGCCCGCGAGTGGTTGCTTTGCGGGCGGCTGGGTATAAGCACGGTCGTACTGAGTTTTACGCGGCCGAGCCGCGTCGCATTATGGAGGTCACCATGGCTGACATTAATCAGATTACCCCCGAGAACTTCGATTCCATCGTTAACGACAGCCTGCCCGTGCTGGTCGATTTTTGGGCACCCTGGTGCGGGCCCTGTCGATCCCTCTCGCCCATCGTTGACGAGGTTGCCGATGAGCTGGCGGGCAAGCTTGCCGTTGCCAAATGCAACGTCGACGACAACCAGGACCTGGCCATGAAGTATGGCGTCATGAGCATCCCCACGCTGATTGTGTTTAAGAACGGCGAGGAGATTGACCGCTCGGTTGGCGCTCTGCCCAAGGCGAGGCTGCAGGCGCTGCTGGAGAAGCATCTGTAATACGCTTGTTACTTGCCCGCCGTCCATGAGCGCTTTTGCACCGCTCGCCGGACTTCTGGATGCACCGAGTGCAACCACGGATAGTATGGTAGTCACAAACAGCCCCCAGTGAACGGGTGCGGGTCGCACAGACTCGTACCCGTTTTCTTATGCAACTGCGCGCAGAGCGGGCGTAGTAAAATCTGAACCACTGAACTGCCCCATACAAAAGGAGATTTCCCATGCATGATGTTGGAATGAACATGAGCCAGCTTGCCATGAGCGTCAAGCAGGTCGACGACACCATCGAGCTCGCTCACGAATGGAGCCATCAGCTGCTGCATGCGACCGAGAATTTTGACATGGAGCGCATCGGCGCCAAGCTCGAGGCAGCCATGGCCGCGCTGCACGAGGCCCACGACGCACTCGAGGGCTACGAAGAGGCCATCGAGGCCGACCACAACTCCGTCGGCTCCGTGAAGCTGGTGTAACGTGGCCGAACACGAGCACGGCTGCGGGTACGGGCACGAGCACCCGCACGGGGCGGACGGTGACGCGGGCTGCCACTGTAGTGGCTCCGGCTCCGAGCTGGTCCGCTTTTCGGTTACCGCACCGGACGACCTGCTGCGCCGTTTTGACGAACAGATCGCGCGCCGCGGCGACGTGGCCAACCGCTCCGAGGCCGTGCGCGACCTGATTCGCGCCTCGATCGCCAAGGAGCAGATGCGCACGCCCGATGAGCATGTTATCGGGTCGCTCACCATGATCTACGACCACCATACCGGCGACCTGACGCGCCGTCTGGACGAAGTGCAGCACGACTACACCGACGAGATCGTATCGACCATGCACGTGCATCTGGATCACCACAACTGCTTGGAGATTCTGGCGCTCAAGGGTCGCGGCGAGCGCGTCTACGAACTAGCCGACCGCCTGCTGGGCCTGCGCGGCGTTAAGCACGGAGAGCTCACGTGCGCCGCCACCAAGCAGAGTCTGGGGCTGTAACAGCACACATTTCAACGAAGGAGGGTCGCATGCGGCATGCGCATATCCATGTAACGGGCATTGTGCAGGGCGTCGGCATGCGGCCGTTTGTGTATCGCGAGGCCATGGCGCACGGCATTTGCGGCTGGGTGCTCAACGCGGGCGACGGCGTGCATATCGAGGCG
>CABUSL010000021.1 GCA_902494295.1 uncultured Collinsella sp. | reverse complement strand
CGTCCCGCACAAGCCGACCGAGCGCAACAGCATTTTTTTACCGTCGAGAACCTCACCGCACTCCGAGAAATCGCGCTGCGCCGCTGCGCCGATCGCACCGGTCACCTCACAGACGCCGCACGCGTGCTGGGAAACCGTGACTACTACACCAGGGAGCGTATCTTAGTCTGTGTCTCCCCGGCGCCGACCAATCCCCGCATCGTCCGTGCCGCCGCACGCATGGCGAAAGCGTTTCGCAGCGAGCTCGTCGCCCTGTTCGTAGAGAGCCCGCGCACGCAAGCCATGAGCGATGATGAGCGCGCCAAGCTTGCAGCCAATATCGCCCTAGCCGAGCAGCTCGGAGCACATATGGAAACCGTCTATGGCGACGACGTCGCGTTTCAGATCTCCGAGTTCGCGCGCCTGTCGGGTATTTCGAAGATCGTCATGGGGCGCACGGGCGAGCGCAGCAGCGTCCGTCAGGCCCTCTTCGGCCGCAAATCTCTCGTAGAACAGCTCATAACATTCGCCCCGAACCTCGACATTTACATCATTCCAGAACAGTCGACTCCGCCCTCCCGACCCAAAGGACGCCGCCATGCGCTCGCCCTGCAGCCGCCCAGCAGCCGAAACGTGCTTCGCACGCTGGCCCTCTCTCTTGTCGCCACGGCGATCGGCACGGCTTTCCGCCATCTGGGATTTGCCGATTCCAGCATCATATCCCTCTATATCTTCACGGCCCTGCTGACCGCCGTCACCACGACGGGGCGTATCTGCACGATCGTATCGAGCGTGCTCTCTGTAGTGCTTTACAACTTCTGCTTCGTCACGCCTCTGTTTTCGCTCGCCAGCTACGACCGAAGCTATCTGGTCACGTTCGGCATCATGTTCGCCACCGCTATGGTCGCCGGCGAGTTAACTGCGCGCATCGCCGACAACGCCCGTACATCCGCCGAGAACGCATTCAAAACGCGCGTACTCCTCGAAACGAACCAGCTCTTGCAGCAAGCCCATAGCGCGGAGGAGTGCGCCCGCGTCGCCATGAACCAACTCGTCAAACTACTAAAACTCGACGTGGTCTTCTACCCCGCCGAACACGGCACGCTCGGCAAGGCGCTCTATGAGTCCGCTGGCACCGAAAACCGACCCGCGTCGCTGCTCACCGACTACGAGCGCGCCGTTGCAACCTGGACCTACACCAACAACAAGCGCGCGGGCGCAAGCACGCGGACCCTGCCTGAGGCGCGCTGTCTCTACCTCGCGGTTCGCACCGGCGACAAGGTATTCGGTGTCATCGGCATCGCCCTGGAGGGGCGCGAGATCGAAGCCTTCGAGCATTCGATCGTCCTATCTATCGTAGGTGAATGCGCCTTGGCGCTCGAAAGCGACCGGGCGGCGCAAGAGCGCGAAGAGGCTGCGGTCTTGGCGAAAAACGAGCAGCTGCGCGCCAACCTTTTGCGCTCCATCGGCCACGATTTGAGGACACCCCTCACGGCTATATCCGGATCTGCGGCAATCCTTCGGAAGAGCGACGAGAAGCTCAGCCTCGAACAACGCTGCGATCTTGCCGATGCCATCTACGACGACTCCCTCTGGCTTATCGATACCGTGGAAAACCTCCTCGCCATCACACGCGTCGAGGACGGCACCATTCGCCTCAACTTAACATCCGAGCTCATCGACGAGGTCATCGAGGCCGCCCTCAGCCATGTCGCCCAAGCATCGCATGGACGTGCCGTCACCATCGAGCACACTGACGACATCCTGCTGGTACGCATCGACGTCCATCTCATCATGCAGGTGCTTACGAATCTCATCATGAACGCCTTCAAATACACGCCCGAGGACTCGACTGTCACCATCAGCGCACGTCGCGAGGGTAAGTTCATCGTGGTGGACGTCGCAGACGATGGGCCGGGTGTAGCAGACTGCGACAAGCCTCATATCTTTGAGCGCTTCTTCACCTCAAGCAATACGCGGCCCGTGGATTCGCGTCGAAGCATCGGCCTTGGGCTGTCGCTCTGCCGCTCCATCGTGGAGGCGCATGGCGGCGTCATCGAAGTTCGCGACAACCACCCCCATGGGGCCGTCTTCCGTTTTACCCTGCCTGCCGAGGAGATCGAGATTCATGAATAATGCCGCTAAGCCACGCGTCCTCTTGGTCGAAGATGACCTGACCGTTCAAAACCTCGTTTCGACCGCGCTTGACCTTCACGGCTATGTCGTGAGCAAGGTTTGCAACGGCCAGGCCGCCATCATGGATGCGGTGTCGCACGGCCCCAGCCTCATCATGCTCGACCTCGGCCTTCCCGACATTGACGGTATCGAGGTCATCACGAAGATCCGAAGTTGGTCGGCAGTCCCCATTATCGTCATTTCGGCGCGCACCGAAGATTCCGACAAGATTGCAGCACTTGACGCAGGGGCAGACGACTACCTCACCAAGCCCTTTTCTGTGGATGAGTTGCTCGCGCGCGTCCGTGCGAATTTGAGGCGCTCCTCGATGGCGTCGAGCGAGTCGACAGAAGCGAGCACGTTCGACAACGGTCCGCTGCATATCGACTACGCCGCGGGATACGCTACGAAAGACGGACGCGAGCTCTCGCTCACCCCAACCGAGTACAAATTGCTCGTCCTTCTGGCGAAAAACGTCGACAAGGTGCTCACCCACACCTTCATCACCCGCGAGATATGGGGCACGAGCTGGGACAGCGATCTGGCGAGCCTGCGCGTGTTCATGCGCACCCTGCGCAAGAAGATCGAGGCAGACCCCTCTCACCCCAAGATGATTCAGACGCACATGGGTGTCGGGTACCGCATGCAGCGTCTCTAGCCCGCCCAACAAAAAGTTGCGGTGGAATACGGAGTAGATAAGGCCTTTGACAGCCAAAACAGTCCGTATTTCACCGCAACTGATGGGTGGGATGGAGTTAGAGGCCCAGATAGGTAGTCATGCCTTCGACGGCGAGCTTGGCGCCAGCTACGGCGTGGACCACGGTGAGCGGGCCGTTAACCACGTCGCCGGCGGCAAAGACGCCAGGCACCGTTGTCATGCCGTTCTCGTCGACCGAAAGAAGGCCGCGATGGTCGGTCTCCAGACCACCCGTCGTAAGCACAAGCTTGTCTTTGGGCACCTGCGAAGCCGCAATCACAACCGTATCGGCAGGCACATGGTCAAGCTCTTCCTCGTAGCCCACCACGTTATTCTCCTCGTCGAAGATAGCCGTCTCGAAGACCGGACCGTTATCGTCGATGGCACAGATCGCCTTGCCGCACACAATCTCGGCACCATCGAGCTCGGTCAGCTCCACCTCATCATCGATGGCAGAGATATGGCGCGATCGGGCATACACGGTGACCTTGCGAGCGCCCGAGCGCAGGGCTGTGCGGGCAACATCCATGGCCACGTTGCCGGCGCCGATAACCGCCACGTTCTGCCCAATTGCCACGCTCGTAGGATCGACAAGATAATCGATACCAAACAGCACGTTGCCGCGCGACTCGCCGGGAATACCCAGCTTTCGAGCTCGCCAAGTACCGGTACCAACAAAGACCGCATCGTAGCCGTCACGCAGCAGGTCGTCGATGTGGAGCGCACCGCCGATGGTGGTCGACGGACGCACGCGTACGCCGAGCGAGCACATTACGTGGCGGTACTTTTGCACGAGCGAGCGCGGCAGACGGAACTCGGGGATACCGTACTCCAGCACACCGCCAATCTCGGGGCGCTGCTCAAATACCGTGACGGCACAGCCCAGCTGGGCCATCTTGATAGCCACGGTAATACCAGCGGGACCGGAACCGACCACGGCAATCTGTTTACCGCACGACGGTGCGGGCTTCCACTCCTTACGGTCCAAATACGCTGTCGAGATATAGTTCTCGATGCTCGAAAAATGCACGGGTGCGCCCTTACGGCCCTGAATGCAAGCGCCCTCGCACTGGCCCGAATGATTACACACCATGGAGCAGACCGCGCTCATGGGATTGTTCTGGAACAGCAGCTCGCCCGCCTCTTCTAGACGACGCCGTTTGAACAGGTCAATGACCTGCGGAATAGGCGTCTGAACCGGGCAGCCCTTAAGCTGACAGAATGCCCTTTTGCAACCTAGGCAACGATTCGCCTCTTCGACAATGTGGATAGCCACGCAACTCCCCTTTTTGATTCAATCCAATGGGGCGACGATAAAGATCCTTCACCGCTGCCCCAGTCAGGCAAACTTAATCGACCGCCACGGCAAAAGCCAATGCTATAACTCGCGATGCGAAGCCCCGCAGCGAGCGGACATGTGCTCGAGTGTCGCCAGACAGTCAGCCGCCGTCGCCGGCACACTGTTCTCGACCACGCAGGGAATCCCAGGGCAGGCGGCAGCCGCCCAGGCCACCACGGGCTCAAAGTCATATCGTCCCGTCTCGCCCACGCCATGACACACCAGGCGCGAACCCGTACCGTCGCACCAACCGGCTTCATCCTCGTTATCAACGACCTCAAAATCCTTGGCGTGCAGCGCGCGGATCTTACTGCCGCATAAGTAGAGCATGCGCGCTGTGATTTCCTGCGCTTCGTCAACGACACTGGGGTGCAGCAGCGACACTGGGTCATAGATCACGCCGAGCGACGGGCTCGAGACGCGCTCCAGCACCTCACGGCAGCGATCTGGCGTATTAACCGTCTCGTTCCAACCGGGCTCGATCAAAATTTGCCCACCCACGGCCTCGGCCCGATCGCAGACGTGTGCAAGCCCGTCTGCAAACGCATCGAGTGCCTCATCGGTCATGCGGTCGACCGCGACGCGGTTCTGCGCATTGGGGCGACCGGTCTCGGTGCCAACCGGGCATCCGCCGAGCATCTGGGCAAAGTTCAAGCATGCCTCGTACTCGGAAAAGTTATCCATGAGCTGCTGGCGATCGGGCGTCGCCAGATTCTTATAACAGCCGAGCACGGCGACCGAAACGCCCGCCTCGTCGAGCACCGCACGCAAATGGTCGGCAAGCTCGCGGGTCAGGCCGCCTCGATCGATCCCCATCGATGCGTAGAGCACCTTACTCGGCAGCTGAATGCACGAAAAGCCCAGCTCTCCCGCCATGCGAATGCGTTCCTCGACAGTCCCCTGCGGAAGGTCGTGCAAACGTACGCCCGGAGTAATAGCCCCCACGTTATTCACATCCCTTATGAGCGTTGATGCCCGGGGTGTATCCGCCAAACGGGTCCTCGATGGAGCACACGCCCGAGGGGGCGAGCGGATCGCGCTTACCGGCCAGCTTGTCGTGATGCATGGTCTCGATATAGGCAAGCACCAGCGGCGCCACGCCCTTCGCATCGTTTTTGACGATAGGCTCGCTCATGTAGTAATCAAACGTGCCCTCGCGGTGCGCGGTGTTTCCCAAGCCCGCAACCAGGCAGATGTTGTCGAGCGCCAGCTGGCCATCGTGCTCGGAAAGGCAGGTCTCGCAGATGCCGTCGAAGGCGCGACGGCCGTACTGGTAGTAGCGCTCACCCAACACGCCCAGACGCACGCCCTTCATGATGGCGTTGGCAAAGATCGCGCTGCCCGACTCCTCCAGGTAGTTGGGGGCGATATTGGGCAGGTTGATGACCTGATGCCACATGCCGGTCTTCTCGTCTTGATACGGCAGCATGGCGTCAATCAGGTCGTGGAACATCTTGCGGATCTCGTCCTTCTCGGCCGACATCGAAGGCGGCATAAGCTCCCACGTGTCGATGAGCGCCATGGCAAACCAGCCCTCGGCGCGCAGCCAGAAGTTAGCCGAAAGGCCGGTGACCGGGTCGCACCAGAACTGCTTGCGGCTCGCGTCGTAAGCGTGATAGTACAGACCATTGAGGGGGTTGCGCATCAGGTCGTGCACGACCTGGAACATATGGAAGCTATCTGAGCAGGCACGACGGTTGTGGAAACTCAGCTCGTACTGCATGTAGAACGGCTGCGCCATATACATGCCGTCGAGCCAGATCTGGTTGGGGTAGACGGCCTTGTGCCAAAACACGCCCTCTTTGGTACGCGGCTGGGTTTCGAGCTGACGATAGATGGTATCCATGGCCGCACGATACTTGGGCTTGCCCACCAGGTCATAGAGCTTGTAGAGGGTCTTGCCCGCATTAACGTTATCGAGGTTGTACTCCTCGGGGTTGTAATGTTTGATGGTACCGTCGTCCTGGACAAAGAAATCGATGTAGTCGTCGGCGAACGTCAGGTAGCGCTGCTCACCCGTGATCTCGTACAGCTCAATGAGCGCCTTGATCATGCAGCCGTCGATATAGTTCCAGGTGTTCTCCTTACCGGCACGGAGCTTTTCGATATTCCAAGCCGGCGCCTGCGGCGTAGAGGTTTCGATCAACTGCTCGATATAACGGTCCAGGATTTGATTGCAACCCATTGCTGTCCCCTCTGACGTTAATGATAGGTGAACGTTAACCCTAGTGTAACGCGAACGGGGAATATAGGGTGAACGTTAACCCTATATTCCCCGCGAACGGCAGACTTTTAACGGCAAACGGTGGCTAAGCCCGCGGCGATGCGATGCGCCAGGCGCTCATAGCCAGCCGGGCTGTAATGCAGACCGTCCGGCATATAGAGTTCGCGGTGCTCCGGCAAAAACGGGCTGATGCCGCTTTGCGCATACAGGTCAATCACCGGAACGGAGTAACGGTCACAGACCTCCAGCATCGCTCGCACGTAGGCGTCTTGCGTCAGACCCAAATGGTTCGCCTCATCGCTTGCCGGGATATCCTTCTCGTGCTTACCACTCGTCTTGCATGGCGTCATAAACACGAGCTTTGCCTGAGGTGAGCGCGCCGTGATGGTTCGGATCAGATAGTCGACCGCACCATAGAACTCATGCACATCGGTGCTGCCCAACTCGCCAAGCGGCACGTTGCGGCTAAAGTCGTTAACGCCGCCAAAGACAACATAGACATCGGCCGCATCGTCGATGCCGTCCAAGCGCTCGACAAATGAATCGGTACGGTCGGCCTTGATGGCGATACGCGAACCCTTGATGCCAAAGTTCTCGACGACTGCACCTCCCAGCAACGCGCCCAGATGCGAAGTCCAAGAGATGTCGTTGCCGCCTGCGCCGCATCCGTTATCCCCCCATGTGGTCGAATCGCCAAAGCAGCAAATGGTCGATTCACTCAAGTTCTTCGTTTCCATAATCTTCTCCTCATCCGCCCATTGGCGGCCATACAGGTACGTACCGTTTATTTGCAACATGCCGAGGGGCTAAGCACGGTCGCATTTCGCAACGTGCGAATCGAGCCATTCGATATCCTCGACAAGATGTGTCACTCCCAGATGGTGTCCACCCGGACACACCTCGTGCCTCAGAGCATCTCTGCGGCCCAGCAACTTGTAGGCATCGCGCACGATCTTGAGCTGTTCATCGACATTTTTCAGCCCGCGCGAACCGTTCAGATGATCTTCTTCGCAGCTCTGCACTAACAACGGGCGCGGCGCAATAAGCGAGGCAATATCGCCCATGTCGAGCAAGCGCCAAAGTCCGGGTGTGTAGTTGCAGCTGCAATTGCCGTTGAGATGCAGCAGCGAATCATCGACACCGTACAGGTAGCCCGAGACAAACGCCTTGCATACACGTGGGTCGAGCGCCGCCAGATACAGCGTCATGTATCCGCCGCCCGAAAAGCCAAAACAGCCCAGGTCGTCCATGGCAATGTCGCCGCGCGCCTCTAGGTAATCGATCAGACGCATGTTATCCCAGGCGTTGAGGCCCGCAACGGTAAGTCCCAGCGGCTCGGCCATGCGCGCCTGGTTTAGGCACGTGCCGCGCAGAAAGCTGTTCTCGTCATCGCCCTGACCCTTCCAGTCACGACGGTATCCCCAACCGCGTGCGTCGGGGCAGACGGTCACGTAACCCATACGCGCCAAACGTAGACCGTAGTCGTAATTGAACTTACGCACGGCATCATCGACCGCCGGCACGCCCGTCACGCCCGCAACACTTGCGGCGCCTGCTCCCTGATGGCCATGCGGGCAGACATAGCAACACTTGCGGCCGCGCGCATCGAGCTTAGGCGACTGCGGCTCGAGCAGGTAGAACGGCATCCAAACGTCGCGCTCCACCTGCAGCATCGCATGGGTGCGCACGATACCGCCGGCAATCTGCACCCGATCGAGCTCGCGCGCCTCAATCGACACGCGATCCATAATCGATAGGCCCAACAGGTCAAACAGCCGAACCCTCGTCGCAATCTGCCATGCCTCAAAGTCTTCGGGCGTCGTGCCCTTAAATGCGGCGGAGCGGCCCTCACGCTTAAGGCGCTCACGAAACGCCAGTTCGTCTTCGTAATAGGTGTCGATATGCACCGTGCGACCGTTATCGGAAAGACTGTCGGTCTCCGCAGCGTCGCCCGGGCCACCTTCGGGGTCCCAGCCGTCCGCACCGGAAAGCACCTGTTCGCGGGCGTATCGGGTAGTGGCTGTCGCATCGAGCTCGTGCGCCCATGGCACCCAGTTTTCGGCATCACTCGCCGGGCCATGTAGGCTTGCACCAGCGTAGTGCGCCCTCTCGTGCGCCGCCGGCTTAGCCCAATCCCACCAACCTTCGCGCTTGATATGCTGTCCCAGCCAGCAATCGATCAGCACGGTCTGGGCCCACTCACGCCAAGGACGACCCAAATAGACCGAATCCGGTGCCACGTCTTGCGCGGCTGTAAACGAGCAGCCGTGGAACACGAAGCCATATGGCTCTCCCTCGGGCGTCGATGCCGCCGTCACGTAACCGTTCACGTCCATATTGCGGTTGAGCGAGCGGATCTCGCACCCCTCAAAATAGGCACACGCGCCGCCAAAGATAAAGTCGACGTCGCCCTCAATCCGGCAGCGTCGAAAATACTGACGGCCCACCCGACGCGGCGCAAACTGCTTGGGCCCAATGAATCCGCCCGGTTTGACTTCGCGCGGGGGCAACGGGCCCAAAAACAGCGTGTCCTGGCGCCCCGTAATGCAACAGGCGTCGACCACCAAACGGTCGCCGTCGGCGTACAGGGCAATCGCCTGCCCCACCTCGCGACCGTCGCCGGCATCGTTGACGATTGTGAGGTTCTCGAGCCGCACGTCGTCGGCATCGACCAAAACGGTATAGGTCCTAAAGGTGCCGAGCTTTCCGTCAATGCCCGATCCGTCCCCCGAGGGCATCTTGGCGCCCAGACTGCCCACGATACGCACGCTGTCAGCCGTCTCGCCCACCAGCGTCACATACGGTCGATGAATCTCGACCCGTTCGCGGTACTCACCCGGCTCGATATGGATTGTCACCGGTTGCTCGGCATCCGGATAGAGTTGATCGGCTGCCGCCAAGGCATCGGAAATCGTTGGATATGCTCCTGCCGCAGCCCTCGAAACGCGCAGTGTATAGATGCTTTCGCTCATCGTCCATCACGCTCCCAGGCAGCGAACTGCTCAGGCCAGCCCTGAACCTGTGGCTGAATATGCTCGGCGCAGCCCTTAAATGCCGTTAAGGCCGAAGCGAGCGATGCCCCATGCTTTCCATGCGGAAAGACATGTAGGCTAAAGCCAATCCCGTGGTCGGCAAGAGCCTGCGCAAGAAGGAGGCTATTTTGAACTGACACCGATGCATCATCGGCGGTATGCCACAAGAACGTACGAGGGAAGCCCTCGCCCACCATATTCTCGATTGACAACTTTTGAGCCAAAGCGTCATCGGCACCCGTTAGGTGTTCAAACGAACCACGATGAGCATAGGTCCCCGAGCTTACGACCGGATAGCACAAGCAAAGTGCGTCAGGCCGAATCGACTCAGGCGATGTCGCGATCGACTCTGCAAGCCAAGGTTTGTCCCAAAGCGCCCCGAGCAAGCCAACCAGGTGTCCACCCGCCGAAAAACCCATGACCGTAATTCGATTGGGATCGACGCACAACTCCGTCGCATGACTTCGCACGGTATCGACCGCCCGCGCAAGTTCTTGCAATGCAAGCGGATAGGTGGCGGGCGCAACCGAGTAGTCCAGAACAAAAGCCTGATACCCCATCGCAAGTAAGCGTAGCGCCACCGGCTCGCCCTCGCGAGGCGAAATATGATCGTAGCCCCCACCCGGCACAATCAAAACTGCAGGTCGGGGTTCCAGGGCATAAGCATCCTCGGTGGGAGCAAAAATATAGGACGAGATCGCGGCATCCGAGCCATCGACCCCGACACAAATCGTTTTATTGAGCATGTATACCTTCTCGTTATGATGCGTAGCGCGGCCGCATGGCACAAGGGCCGCATAGCCGATTTTTTCGGCAATGCGGCCCCGGTCATCAATTCCAGCTAGGAACGGACAATCTTATCGACGTTCTCGAGCTGCAGCTCATCGCCATCCTGACCCTCGATCACCACATTTTGCAGGTCGAGGACTTTCACGTTCTGCGCGATGATGCCCTGGCGCACCATCGGCTCCACGCCACAGGCCATGGCTGGCACAAAGGGCTCGGCATCGGCGGCAAAGGTCACATGGACATCCTGGAACGTCAGGCGCGTCACCTTGCTCTCGGGCAGTCCCGTGATATAGGCCGCGGCCGCGTGGCAGTTGGTGGCCTCGATGTCGCGGAACGTCGTGGCGCCAAAGCCGGGCGTACGGTCGTCGACGGGCACCGCGTCGCGGCTCTGGACATAGTCGGTCTTGCCGTCCTTATCGCAGAAGTAGAACGAATTGACCACGAAAGGCGTGAGCACCTCGTCCATGCGAATGTGCTCAAAGGTGATGCCCTCGTTGACGGCGTCCTTGCCGCGACCGCGACGAGTCTTAACGCGCAGGCCGCGGTCGGTGCGCTCAAAGAGGCACTTGCTCACGGTGAGGTCCTTGATGCCGCCGGCAGCCTCGGACCCCAACACCACGGCGCCATGACCGTCGTGCATGTAGCAGTGAGCGATCAACACGTCATGCGTGGCGGGACGAAGCTCGGGCTCAATGCCCAGTTTGCCGCTCTTGATGGCGATGCAGTCGTCGCCCACCGAGAACTGGCAACCCAGGATGCGAACAAAGCCACAGCTCTCGGGATCGAAGCCGTCGGTGTTGTGGGAGTTCTTGGGACCCTCGATGGACAGGCACAGGGCATCGACGTGTTCGCACAGAACGGGATGGATGTTCCATGCTGGGCTGTTGCGGACGGTAAAGCCGGCAAGGCTCACGTTTTGGCACTCGGACAGGAAGATCATGCGCGGGCGGGCGATCTCGCGGCCCTCCTCGGGGCGGAAGATATTCTTAAAGTCCTTGTTCCACCAGTTATCCTCGGCAAAATCGGTCTGGCCGTCGATGGCGCCGCGGCCATAGATGCACACGTCGTGCACGCTCAGACCCGTAAAGGTCGAGCAATAGGTCGAAAAGCTCTCGCCCTCCCAGCGGCCCAGGGGCAGCATATCGGTGCCGGCATACCCGGTGCCCTTGTCACCCGTGACCGTGCCCGGAATGTAGGCAAGCGCCGCGCGGTCGTGACGGGCCAGCAGCACCGCGCCCTCGGCGAGCTCGATGTTGATATTGCTCTTAAGGAAGAGGGACTTGATGCGGTAGTTGCCAGCGGGAATCAGCACGCGCCCGCCCTTGGGACAAGCCATGATGGCAGCCTGGATATTGGTGGTGTCATCGTGCTCGGCATCGCCTTTGGCGCCGCAGTCGCGAACGTTGATGGTAAAGGGCTCCGCGGGCGTGGTGACGCCCACGCTCAGCTCGCGCTCGCCGCAGACAAAGCGGATCAGGTTGCGCTTGCCGGGAACCAGGCCGTCAACATAGGTCTCGACCGTATTCGTGGTACCGACGGGCTCATCGTTGACAAAGATCTCCCACGTATCGGCACAGGTAAAGTAGCCACCGTCGTCGAGCTCAATAACGGCCGCGCGGGCGTTGCGCCAGATAACGTTCGTCTCCATGGGTCTCTCCCTCAAATGTAATCAGAAGTTCATACTACTCGTTTTTAAAAAAGGGCCGCACCCGCCGGTGGATCTCCGGTGGCACGGCCCTGTGGTTTGGACGATGCGCCTGCCCTACTCGGCGGGAATTACGCTGCCGTCCTGGAAGCCAACATTGTTGTGAGCGAAGCAGTCCTCGTACTTGAAGCCGGAGAGCTCCTCGCAAAGAGCCTTGACCTCGGGCTGGACGTCGGCCATCTTGCCGCCCTCCTTGACGCGCTTGATCTCGTCGCAGAGGATGTCGCACTGCTCCTTGTCGATCTTGATGCCGCGGGCAAGGACAGCCGCGAGCAGGAAGAAGCCGGCGCAGCCAATGAGCATGTAGCCGCAGATGTACAGAGGCACGGTGGCGGGCTGGGTCACGGCGTCGCTGTTACCGGCGGTCTGAATGAAGCCGGAGGCAGCGAGGACGATAGCCCAGGCGTTTACAGCGATAGCCTGAGCAATCTGCTGGCAGAGCTGCTGAGCGGAGCTGTAGATGCCCTCGCGACGACGCAGGGTGATGAGCTCATCGACATCGGGGATGTAGTTGAGCAGAACATCGGGCAGATACTGAAAGCCAACGTAGAAGAACTTCCAGATAGCGAAGATGATGGGGTAGGCGATCATAGCGATGGCGACCGTGGAGGTGCCGTTAATCTGACCAAAGGCGAAGTAGTTGTAGGCGATGATGCACGCAGCGCAACCGACGTTGGCCAGGTACCAAGACTTGTGGAAGCCCTTCTTGGCCATGAGGGCAACCCAGATGGCGGTGCAGACGATAGCGACGACCTTGCCGGGCATCTCCATCACGGACTCATAGGACTTAGGAATCTGCAGGCAGTAGACGATGAAGAAGGACAGGCAGGCAGACCAGCAGGCAGCAGCGAGCTTCGTGGAGACCTGTGCATACAGGACCTTGCGGAAGGACTTGTTGCGGAAGGTAGAGACAACGTCGATGAAGAACTTCTTGATACCCTCGCCGACGCTCTCGATCTTCTCCTGAGCCACCTCCTCGGGGGTGTGCTCCCACGTGGACAGGTACACGCACAGCAGCGAGATTGCCATGACCGAAGCGTTGACCGTAGCGATGATGAAGTAGCTGAACGGGTTGGTCTCGCCGAAGGTGCCAAAGCCAAAGCCGACGAGTGCTGCCATCAGGAAGCCGGCGGCGTTACCAAAGAGGTGCTTGTAGCCGGTGAGGTACGTACGCTCCTTGAAGTCGTCGGTCATCTCGATGGTAAGCGGCGACAGGTTGGCGGTGCAGAACGTATACGCGACGTTGTAGATCAGGTACAGCACAAAGTAGTACGGGAAACCGAACGGCGTAGCCACAAAGATGAGCGGCTCGGCGACCATCATCGGGATGGCCAGCAAGATCCAGAAACGGCGGCGGCCAAAGATACGGCCGATCTTGGTAGCGTAGAAGTTATCGGCCACAAAGCCCATAAGCGGGCACAGAATGGCGTTGAGATAGATGGCGAACGAGCTGATCAGCGCAGCCTCGCCTGCGGACAGGCCGCACTCCGTGGACAGGAACAGCACCATGTAGCTGTGCGTAAAGGTCAGGGCACCGGAGTTGAGCATGCCGCCCATACCAAAGCCCAAGCGCGTCCAGAATGTGATCTTGCGCTTTTTACCGATCTTGTTAGTCATCGAGCTCCCTCTCTTTTCTCGATTGTCTTGGAACAAGACATTGGAGTCCATACCGACGTCTGTCTGCATGCCGTTCAGGGTGAACGTTTAGCTAGATTATGCGCGATTGCTTATGATAGGTGAACGTTCACTTGTATATTATCCTTGAACGGTCGTTTTTTACCGCTGAACGGACACAATTGAGATCCTCACACCTATTTTCTGCTGGTAAAGGTGCCATGCTGGACAGCCATGAGATAGGTGAACGTTTATCAGATTTTCCAACATATTCACTTAACCACGAAACGAAAAAGCCCCGCCGGGAACACTCCCGATGGGGCCGATGACATCTCGCTATGCTTGGGCGCACTTGCCGCTACAGGCAGACGCCGTCCTTCCAGATGCTGATCTCGTGACAGCCACGGCGCTCGGCACTCGTGAGTTTACCGCTCGCCGTCTCCAGCACCAGCTGGTATAGATCGTGAGCAGCCTCGTCGAGTGTGCGCTCACCCGTGGCAATCACACCGGCGTTAAAGTCCATCCAGTTGGCCTTGTGGTCGCACAGACGCTGATTGGTGAACACCTTGAGCGTAGGCACCGGCGCGCCAAACGGTGTGCCGCGGCCGGTCGAGAACAGAATCACGTGGCAGCCGGCAGCCGTCAGGGCCGTGGTGGATACCATGTCGTTGCCCGGACCGCACAGCATGTTCAGGCCGTGTTTAGCTGCCTGGCCGGCATACGGCAGCACGTCGACGATGGGGGCAGATCCGCCCTTTTGCACGCAGCCGCAGCTCTTGTCCTCGAGCGTGGTAATACCGCCGTCCTTGTTGCCGGGGCTCGGGTTCTCATAGACGACCTCGCCATGGCTAATAAAGTAATCCTTAAAGCCGTTGAGCATGTCGGAGGCGGCGTTAAACACCTGCTCGTCCTCGCAGCGATCGAGCAGAATGCTCTCGGCGCCAAACATCTCGGGGACCTCGGTGAGCACCGACGTGCCACCGCGGGCGACGAGCATATCGCTCACGCGACCGATCGTGGGGTTGGCGGTAATGCCCGAAAGACCGTCAGAGCCACCGCACTTAAGGCCAATGACCAGCTCGGAGGCCGGAATGGGCTCACGCTTGGCCTGCTTGGCCAGGTCGGCCAGCTCAGACAGAATCTTGTGGCCTTCGACCTGCTCGTCGGCAACATCTTGGCAGGTAAGGAAGCGAACGCGCTCGTGATCGTACTCGCCCAGCTCGTCGAGCACCTGCTGATGCGTGCAGTTCTCGCAGCCGAGCGACAGGAACAGCACGCCCGCAGCGTTTGCGTGACGCGAGAGCGCTACCAGCAGGCGACGGGTCTGGGCATGGTCGGCGCCGGTCTGCGAGCAGCCAAACGGATGCGGAAAGTAATAGACGCCCTCCAGCGAACCCTCGACCAGATCCTGAGCCTGCTCGCACATGGCACGTGCGACCTCGTTGACGCAGCCGACCGTGGGGATGATCCACAGCTCGTTGCGCGTGGCGGCGCGGCCGTCGGCGCGACGGAAGCCCATAAAGGTCTCGGGCTCAACCGGCTCAACGACCGGATGCGTCGGATTGTAAACGTACTCGACCTCGCCCGAAAGGTTGGTCTTGACGTTATGCGTATGAAGCCACTGACCGGGCTGGATGTCGCCCGTCACATGGCCGATAGGAAGACCGTACTTGACAACGTTCTCCCCCGCCGCAATGGCACGCACGGCCATCTTGTGGCCCTGCGGAATATCCTCCGCGGCAGCGACCTCACCCACCCCGGGAACCGCGACGGCGGTGCCCTTGGCAAGCGGCGACAGCGCGACGATCACGTTATCGGCCGGATTGATCTGGATAGTGTTCATTACAAATGGTCCTAACCCTACAGGTTGAGCAGAAGTCGAGGCGCGGGCAAGCCGTCTGGCGCCCGCACCGGGAATTTACGCTTGAGCGTTGGCGAAGGCCTGCTTGGCGCCCTCGACACGCACGACGGTGAGCGCGTTGACGACAAACTCCTCGAGACCGGTGATCTGCGTAAGGTCCTCGCCCCACATCTGCTCATTGGTGAGCACGTCGTGCACCAGCTCGGTATCGTCTGCACCGGCGTGGGCGGCGTAGAAATCGAGCACGAAGGCATCGTCCTGAGCGGTGTACTCGGTGCCGTCGGCGCGGCGCAGGTGCAGGCCATCGCCCTCGCGAGCAACGAGCTCCTGAGTATAGAAGGCGATGAGCGTAGCGAGGCTCGTCGCCAGGCACTTGGGCAGGTTGCCGGTCTCGGCAACATAGTCCTTGAGCGTGGGCAGGTCGCGAGCACGCCATTTGGCCGTGGAGTTGAGGCAAATGGAGAGCAGCGCGTGGTCGATAAACGGGTTGTCGAAGCGGTTCTCGACGGCGGCAGCAAAGGCCTTGCAGTCCTCGACGTCCAGATCGGCGGCAAGCGTCGGGATGACCTCGTCGTAGAGCATGGTGTTCATGAAGCCGCGGACGGTCTCGTCATGCATGCAGTCGCGCACGATATCAAAGCCGGCAACCCAAGAGCCCGGAACAAAGGCGGTATGGGCACCGTTGAGGATGCGGACCTTGCGCTTTTTGTACGGGGTGACGTCGGGAGTCACAAAGACACCCGGAAGACCAGCCTTCACAAAGGGAAGCTTCTCGGCAAGCGACTCGTCGCCCTGGATGCCCCACATCTGGAAGGGCTCGCGCACGGCCAGGAAGGGATCCTCGTAGCCCAGACGCTCAGCCACCGCGGCGGCCTCGGATGCGTCGCGGATACGGCCCGGCACGATGGTGTCGACGAGCGTGGTGCAGACGGTGCAGTCGTTGGCCATCCACTGCGCAAACTCGTCCTCCCAGCCCCAGTCGCTCACATACTGGTTCATGATGCGCAGCAACTCCTCGCCGTTGTGATCGATGAGCTCGCAGGCGAGGACGATGACGCCCGGCTTACCGGCAGCCCAGCGGGTGTGGAGCACCTGGGCAAGCTTGGCGGGGAAGCTCGCAGGTGGCATGTCGTCGGCCTTGCAGGACGGGTCATAGGCGATACCGGCCTCGGTGGTGTTGGAGACGATGATCTCTAGGTCGTCGGAGACAGCGACCTCCATCATAGCGCGGTAGTCGTCCTCACGATACGGGTTAAGGCAGCGGCTGCAGGCGCTGATCACGCGGGACTCGTCAACCGTGTTGCCGTTCTCCTTGCCGCGCACCAGCACGGTGTACAGGTCGTCCTGGGCATTGATACCGTCGGCAAAGCCAAAGGCACCGTTGATGGGCTGCACCATGACGACCTTGCCGTTCCAGCCGGTGGCCTCGTTGCCCATGTCAAAGAAACGGTCGACGAAGGCGCGCAGGAAATTGCCCTCGCCAAACTGCAGAACCTTCTCGGGAGCATCCTTGGGCAGCAAATAGCCCTTGTAGCCGATCTTCTCGAGCGCATCGTAGCTGATGTTCTCCATCTATGTGTCTCCTTAGATGTTTGTTAGCGTGCAAGCAAAACGGGGCTCCGCGTGTGGCAACGGCGCCCAGGGTTCGATGTGATTCGATGCGGGCTTAGGCCTCGTCGGTGTCCAGGTCAAAGCCAAAGTAGCGGACCGCATTGTTGTAGCTGATGTCACGCACAACCTCGCCCAGCAGCTCCATGTCGGCCGGGTACTTGCCCTGCTCGACCCACTCGCCGATCACGCTGCACAGCACGCGACGGAAATACTCGTGGCGCGGATAGGACAGGAAGGAGCGGGAGTCGGTGAGCATGCCGACAAAGTTGCCCAGGACGCCCTCGTTGGCCAGAGCCGTGAGCTGCTCGCGCATACCGACCTCGTTGTCGTTGAACCACCAGGCGGAACCGTTCTGGATCTTACCGGCAGTCGGAGCCTCCTGGAAACAGCCCATGACGGTATCGATCATGGTGTTGTCGATGGGATTCAAGCTGTACAGGATGGTCTTGGGCAAGCCGCAGGTCTCCTGGATGGAGTTGAGGAAATCGGCGAGCTGGTCGGACGGCGTGTAGTTGGAGATGCAGTCATAACCGGTATCGGGGCCGAGCTTGGCAAACATGGCGCGGTTGTTGTCGCGCTTGCAGCCAAAGTGTAGCTGCATGGCCCAGCCCAGGCGGACATACTCGCCGGCAACGAACTGCATAAAGGCAGTCTTGTACTTGAGGACCTCTTCCTCGGTAAGCGGCTCGGCAGCCAGACCCTTGGCAAAGATAGCCTCGATCTCGTCGGCGGTAGCCGGGACGTACATAACGTAGTCGAGTGCGTGGTCGGAGGCGCGGCAGCCCAGCTCGTGAGCAACGTCGTAGCGCTTGGAAATGGCAGCCTTCATGCCCTCGAAGTCGCTGACCTCAACGCCGGCAACCTCGGAAAGGTGCTTGCAGTAGTCGGCAAACTCCTGGCCGCACTCGATGCGCAAAGCGGCATCGGGGCGCATGGCGGGAACGACCTGAACGTCAAAGCTGTCGTCGGCGGCAATCTTCTTGTGCCACTCAAAGCTGTCGGCGGGGTCGTCGGTAGTGCAGATCATGCGGACGTTGGACTGCTTGATCAGGTTGCGGCAGGTAAAGCTAGCCTCAGCGAGCTTGGCGTTGGCAAGGTCCCAGACCTCCTGGGCAGTCTTGCCGTTGAGGACGCCCTCGTAGCCAAAGTAGCGCTTAAGCTCCAGGTGGCTCCACTCAAAGACGGGGTTGCCAACGCAGCGACCCAGGGTCTCGGCCCACTTTTGGAACTTCTCGCGAGCAGGGGCGTCGCCAGTGATAAAACGCTCGTCGACGCCGTTGGCACGCATCAGGCGCCACTTGTAGTGGTCGCCGCCCAGCCAAACCTCGGTGATGTTCTCGAAACGCTTGTCCTCCCAAATCTCCTTAGGAGAAATGTGGCAGTGATAGTCGACGATGGGCATGCCCTCGGCAAAGTTGTGGAACAGCTCCTCGCCGGTCTTGGTGCTCAGCAGGAAATCCTGATCGTCCATAAAGTTTTTCATCAAACAGCCCCTTTGCTGGCAAGGCGGGCGCACGGCGCGCTCGTTATCCTTTAGGTGAACGTTCACTATACTAATCCATTGCACCTCAAAAGGTGAACGTTCACCTAACCACCACGGGGTGAACGGTAGATTTTGCCCGTTCAACGGTTGCTGGGGATGTGACTTGCATGTATTGCGGACTGGTTGGCGTCCCCGAACACCGAACTTGAGCGCTTTTGCTCAGGTGGGTCATGTCCCGACGTACATTTTTGGGAGTATTCAGCATTGGAGCGCGCCGTGCGCCATCCTCAGCGTCCTATTTGGAACGCAGATAGCGCCCGATCGGCATAAAAAGTGCCCCCGATGGCAAATTACGCCATCGGGGGCACTTAAAACAGTCGTTCTGCACCTCATTCAGGGCATGCCAATGCTGAATACTCCCAAAAATGCACGTCGCAAGAGGGGGTACCTGCTCAATCGGCTAAATTCCCGCAAGTTCGCAGTAGCGGTCGACATTGCTGGCAAATACCATCTCGACGGCACCCTTCTGGACGGGCACCGTCGGGGTCCTTCCCCACAGCAGATAATCGCCCAGCGTCTTAGCGCCGCGATACGCCAGGCTCGTCGGGTCCTTATAGACAATATTGGTAAAGATACCGCGGCGCAAGGCCAGAGCACTTTCGGGAAACAGGTCGTTGCCGATCACCATGACCTGACCGGCCTTGCCGGTCGAGACGAGCGCGTCGGCAACCACTTCGGAACCAACGGCAAAAACGCTACAGATAAGTTCAGGGGCGTCCGGCGCACTCAAGCGCTTTTCGAGCTCATGCTCGAGTTGTTTGACTTGCGCATGGGCACCTGCAAGATCCTCAACCTGCCATGGAATATCACGTTCGCGCAGGTAATTGTGGAAGGCGCGGGCGGTTAGATAGTGCGAATCGGTATATGGGTCGCCTGTCAAAAGGAGCACGCGGGCGTCGGCCCCAGAAGCATGGACCAGGTTTGCCGCCTGCTCGGCCATAAGGCTGCCTGCCGTCGAATAATCGGCCAAGCTCGCACCCAAACGATTCAAATGCGGACGGTCGCCGTCGACAAGCTCAATCGTCACGCCCGCCTCGGCGATCTGCCCCAAAAGCTCAGTCGCACGATCGTCGCCCGGCGCATAGGCGAGCAAGCCATCAATCTTCTCGCCCACCTGCAGACGCTCGTCGATTTGCTCGAGTGCATCAGCGTAGCCGCCCACGCCAAATTCAACGCGCTCAACCGTAATGCCCCGGTCGATGACCTCCTGTTCAAAGCGATTGCAGCCTTCCCACAGGTAACGGAAAAAGTACGCTCCCTCGCGCGATGCGCGGGGCAGGCAAAACACCAGATTGATATCCTTGCGGCGCAGGCTTGAGGCACTTGTGTTGCGGTGATAGCCCATGGCCTCGGCCTTAGCGTTCACCTTGGCGCGCACGGATTCGCTCACGCCGGCCTTTCCCGTCAGGGCCTTGTGCACGGTATTGATGGAAACGCCAAGCTCGGCGGCTATGTCCTTCATGGTTACGCGAGCGCTCATGCGGTTACTCCGTTATAGATAAGTTGCCAATTAACAGTACAGGTAACGATACCCCAAAATCACTCTACAACTCGCCGCGCTCTCCCTCAAATGCGCAAAGCGCCCCGCGAATGGATGCTCGCGAGGCGCTTGGATATCTGGACCTTATTTGAAACCGCGGCCCAAGTCTTCGGCGATTTTGTCTACGCCCTTAAGTGCGGCGCACGTCTTTTTGTTGGAGCAATGCCCCGTGCAAACGCCACCCTGAGCGCAGTCGGCGCAGGTGCCCTTGCGGTAGATGCGCACGCACACGGCGACAAACGCAATACCGATAACAGCCAGTACAACAATATCGATAGGTGCCATAGCAAGCCTCCTCTAGTTAACCATCACTTACTTTACCCCATTCTCCACCTACCAAAAAGGGACAGGTTTATTTTGGTCGGTTTTATCTGCGGAAACGCCACATCTCCCCTACCAAAAAGCCCGAGTGTCGCTGGGACACCCGGGCTCGTGGAAAGGGGCTAATCCTTATTCGGACTTACGCGGAAACTGCGGCGGAGGCAGTGTTGGTCTCGTCCTCGTCGGTCCAGACATGCTTGGGCATGGGACGGAAGATCTGGAAGAGCATCGCAACTAGCAGCACGATGGCCACAATCGTCCAGATACCAAACTGTCCAAGAACAAGCAAGTTGTAGAACTGGTTGATGAACAGGCCGATCACCCAAGCGAAGGCGCACTCGTAACCGATGGCGATCGCAGTCCACTTGCCGGAATCCATCTGGTTGCGGATGGTGCCAATGGCGGCAAAGCACGGAGCGCACAGCAGGTTGAAAGCGCCGAAGGCAACGCAGGCGCCCATGGTCGGGAACATGCCGGCAAACGCGGTCCACAGGCTCGGGTCGG
>CABUSL010000020.1 GCA_902494295.1 uncultured Collinsella sp. | reverse complement strand
GCGCCGCGCGGTTGCCGCCTGCTGGAGCACCTTGGCGGTGGCGGCGGAGCTCGCGCCGCCTTCCTCGGCATACTTGGCGGCGGCATCGATTTGGTCGTCAGTCACCGTGTCGGCCGAAGGCACCTTAAGCTTAAAGGTGGCCTGGGCACTCAAATCCTGCCCATCGCTCTTAATGGTGACTTGCGCCTTGGTGGTCGGCACGGTATAGACGGTGCCGTCGGACGCGATGGGGGAGGCGGCAATGGAGAGCGTGTAGTCACCGGGTAGCAGTTTGATGCCACGGCCGCGCTCGTCAACATAGAGTGTTTCGCTCACGGAGGATCCGTCAGAATCCTGGCCACTCACTTGTACGGGAATCTTGGAGCCGGCGGAACAGTCGAGCCCCGCGGCATGTACGCCAATCTGCACCGACATCATCGTGTGGGCATTGGCGGCGGTGATGGCGGCCTGCTCTTTCTGGTATCCGTTCCAAGCCGCATAGCCTGCGCCGCCGGCGACGAGCGCGACGGCCACGACACCGGCGACCATCAGATTGCGGCGCTTGGGCGACATCTTGCGATGGCGGACCTCGGCCTCGCGTGCCGAGGGAACGGACGGCAGGGGTATATCGCCCATGGCGATGGTCTCGTCCACGGCAGGCGCGGAGCCCAGGCCGGGAAGCTCGCGGGTCAGCGAATCTTCGGCCGGCAAGCTGTCGAGCAAGATGGTTTCCTCGCTCGTGCCGGATTCGGGCTGGTCGTCGGCCTCACATTCGGATTCCTCGTGCCCCGCCTCGTCTTCGGTGGGCGCGGCGCCATCGTCTTTTGCGTCCTGATCATCGGGCTGCGCCTCGATTTCCGGCTCATCCTGCACATCAACGCTCGAATCGTCAAACGCAATCTCGGCTAGCGCGATCTGGTCTAGGCTCTCCAGGGCCTCGGCACACGCTTCTGCATCTTGGGCCGCATCCTCTTGGTCCATCGTCTCATCTTTCATATATCCCCCAAGCTCAATATCGGGACAACACTGTACCCAAAAACGGGACCCCATAGAGCCGCCGCATGATTTGAAATCCGATTTTATATATGCGCATGTTTTTGAATAGATGAATAGAGACGCAACGACAAAAGCCCCCGAAAAGCGAGCGAAACGCTTTTCGGGGGCTCTGCGAGACATTGGATTGAAAAGCCTGGCGGGCGGGCCTATGCCCAAGTGCCAACAGCGATCAGCGCGTTACTCGGCGTGCGCGTAATCAACCTTGGCGCGGCGAGCGGCGGCCTTCTCCCAGTCGCTGGTGCCCTCAAAGACATCCTGCTTGTAGGGATTGCGGCCGAGCTTCTTGGCGCGGTAGGCGATGTAGATGATCGCGGCGACGTTGGCGACCAGCGCGGCGATCGAGACCGCGGTAGCGGCGCCGGGGTCGAGCGTGGAGTGGGTCACAAAGATGGACTCCTCCTGGAAGTAGGGGAACACCTGGGCAAACATGCACCAAATGGCCAGCGTAAAGGCGCGGTTCTGGATCCAACCGCCCTTGTTCCAGATAAAGGCGGCGACGGTGGGCGCCAGCAGCAGCGCAAAGCCGCAGAACCAGGAGTGGGTGGGCAGGCAGTTGTAGGTGTAGCAGAAGTTCCAGATGTCGTAGGCGATGATGTAGACCCAGGTCATGTCGGGCCACAGCATATCGGTCTTGTCCTCGGAGGCGTAGACGCTCCACCAACCGGTCATGCAGAAGATGTTGATGAGACCGGCGATGCCGTTGAACACGTTGTTCCAGCCGGCCAGCTGCGTAGCACCTTCGGAGGTGACCCAAGTGGACTGGCCCAGGACAAAGAAGTGATAGGCGCTCTCGAAGTCGGACACGACGGCGATCAAGATGTTGATGGCGACGATCACAAACGGCCACGCGCGGAACCAATGCGCCTTGCCGATCTTGCCCCACTGGTACTTAATGGCAATGAAGCCCCAGCAGCCGGCCAGCGCCGCGTAGACCTTGGCGTAGTGGAACCAGCTGTTCTGGTACACATGGGTGGGGTTGGTGAGCGCCCACTCGGCACCCTGTGAGACGCCGATGGCGATAGCGACGCAATAGATGGTCATGGCCAGCGGAGCCACGCCAAAGATGATTGCCGCGCCCAGCTTGGTGCGGCGGCCGACCTCGTTGAGCACGATCAGGCCAATAAAGACCATGGCCCAGCCGGCCCAGTGGATAAGGGTATCGCTACCCCAAACATCGAACAGCATGCTGCTCTCCTTTCACACGCCCGCGGCCCCTCTTCTGATCGCGGGCAGTTTGGCCAAATGTCGTCAGTTCTGGGGCTTGCGCTCCGGATACTTGTCGGTATAGCCCTCGATGTGGAGTGTCGAGGCGATGATTTCCTTGACCGTCTCGTCGGGCACATCGGGGTGCGTGCGGATATACATCAAAAGACCCATGATGAGGGTGTAGAACGTCTCGTAGACATGGTCGATGCGTAGCTCATGATGGGCGACAAAATCCACCACGGTGGTGTCGCAGATATACTGCGCCACGCGCTGGACCACGTTGTGCAAAAAGCCGCCGTAGAGCGCGCCGCTGCTTGAGGTGAGCGTACTCGGCAGCTCGTGGCCGCTGGCGACCAAGCGCTTAAAGAGCGGCGCGACGGTGTCGAGCGCGCCCTCGATATCGCCGACGGTGCGGTTGGCATTCCACTGCTCGAGCTCGGAGATAAAACCGTCAATTGCCTCGTCCATAACAGCGGTGACGGCGGCGTCCATGTCGGCGAAGTAGTGGTAGAACAGCGAGCGCGTGCAGCCGGCTCGCTTGGTCACGGCCGAGACAGATAGGTGCGACACGCCCAGCTCGGAACTCACGGTGCGCACGGCGGCGAGGATCTCGCGACGGCGTTCATCGCCCGTCAAGCGCTTTGCCGCGCTATCGGATGCGGGGGCGGCATCGACCACAGAGGTATCTGCTATGTTGTTGCCCATGTTTTGCCGCCTTTCATCCTCTTTTGCCTGACCGTTCGCCTAACAGTCTTGAATATTGTTGACGGTTCGTCAATACTATTTTTGACACAATGTCAACAATGGCGGGTGAACGGCATGGGGGCATGTCCGGCCTGCAAAAAAGAGGGGCGCCGCGGTCTCGCCGGGCTGTGGCAAGAGAAGGGACAACCATGATTCTCAACGGACCGGGAATTAGCTACACTGAGCCCGATATCGGCGCGGAGTTCGTGCCGCCGCTGCCGGAGCATCCGCGCGAGGCCATCGTCAAGCTGTGCGAGCACTGCACCAACCGTCTGCTGCATCGCGACGAGCTGCTGGGCTATGAGTACTGGTCGTTTGCCGAGGCCGCAACCGACGAGCAGGTCGAAGTGCTCTGCAAGATGAAGATGCGCCGTCCCTATACGCTGCCCGAGATGGTCAAGCTCACCGGCATGCCCGAGGCCGATATCGAGAAGATGCTCGACGATATGAGCTACACGGGCCTGCTCGAGTACAACTGGGAAAACCCCGAGCGCGCCAAGCAGTGGGTACTGCCCATGCTGGTGCCGGGTTCTGCCGAGTTCCTCAACATGCGCGTGAGCCAGCTCGAGGAGCACCCGGTCTACGCCAAGTTCTTTGAACAGGCGTCCAAGGGACCGCTGTCCAAGGCCACGCCGATGGTGCCGCCCGGAGGCGCCGGTATCGGCATGCATGTCATTCCGGTCGAGAAGGCTATCGATGCCGCGAGCACCTCGGTGCCGATCGAGCATATCGAGCACTGGCTCGACAAATACGAGGGCAAGTATGCCGCCAGCACCTGCAGCTGCCGCGCGAGCCGTCGCGTGATGGGCGAGGGCTGCGCCGATGACCCCGCCGACTGGTGCATTGCCGTGGGCGATATGGCCGACTATGTGGTTGAGACCGACCGCGGTCATTATGTGACGCGCGAGGAGGTCTACGACATCTTGCGCCAGGCCGAGGACAACGGCTTTGTGCACCAGATCACCAATATCGACGGCGAGAACAAGATCTTCGCCATCTGCAACTGCAACGTTAACGTGTGCTACGCCCTGCGCACCTCGCAGCTGTTCAACACGCCCAACCTGTCGCGCTCGGCCTATGTCGCCAAGGTCGAGAAGGACAAGTGCGTGGCCTGCGGTCGCTGCGTTGAGGTGTGTCCGGCCGGCGCCGCCAAACTGGGCCAGAAGCTCTGTAGCAAAAAGGCCGGTGGACAGGTGCCCGAGTATCCGCGCCAGGAGCTGCCCGATGCCACCAAGTGGGACCACACCAAGTGGTCGCCCAACTACCGCAACGACAACCGCATCGAGACGCACGAGTCCGGCACCGCTCCCTGCAAGACGGCCTGCCCCGCGCACGTTGCCGTTCAGGGCTATTTGAAGCTCGCGGCGCAGGGTCGCTATGACGAGGCCCTAGCACTCATTAAGCGCGAGAACCCGCTGCCCGCTATCTGCGGCCGTGTGTGCAACCGCCGCTGTGAGGATGCCTGCACCCGCGGCCGTGTGGACGCCGCCGTGGCCATCGACGAGGTCAAGAAGTTCATCGCCCAGCGCGATCTGGATGCCGCGACCCGCTATGTCCCACCTGTGGTGACCCCGACGCGTGCCGGCGGCTTCGACCAGAAGATCGCCATCATCGGCGCCGGTCCGGCCGGTCTGTCCTGCGCCTTTTATCTGGCCGAGAAGGGCTACAGGCCCGTCGTGTTCGAGAAGAACGAGCACCCGGGCGGCATGCTTACCTACGGCATTCCCAGCTTTAAGCTGCAGAAGGATGTTATCGAGGCCGAGGTCGAGGTCATTCGCCTGATGGGTGCCGAGTTCCGCTATGGCGTGGAAGTCGGTCGCGACGTGACGCTCGACGAGCTGCGCGCGCAGGGCTTTAAGGCCTTCTACGTTGCCATTGGCTGCCAGGGCGGCCGCCTTGCCGGCATTCCGGGCGAGGATGCCGAGGACGTGACCGTAGCCGTCGACTTCCTTCGCGAGGTCAACAGTGGCAAGATCGACGCGTTGCCCGGCCGCACCGTTGTGGTGGGCGGCGGCAACGTGGCTATCGACGTTGCCCGCAACGCCTGCCGTCTGGGCTCTGAGCATGTTGAGATGTTCTGCCTGGAGAGCGAGGCTCAGATGCCCGCCAGCGAGGAGGAGCGTCGCGAGGCCGTTGAGGACGGCGCGCACATCAGCTGCGGCTGGGGCCCCAAGGAGATTCACTTGGACGAGGCCGGTCGTGTCTGCGGTATCACCTTCAAGCGCTGCACGCGTGTCTTTGACGACGAGGGCCGTTTTGCGCCCGAGTACGACGAGAACGACCTGCGCCGTGTCGATGCCGACCGTGTCGTCATGTCGATTGGCCAGTCCATTGTGTGGGGCGACCTGCTGGCTGGCTCCAAAGTGGAGCTCGGCCGCGGCCAGGGTGCCCTTGCCGATCCCCAGACCTATCAGACTGCCGAGCCCGACATCTTTGTGGGCGGCGACGTCTACACCGGCCCCAGCTTTGCCATCGACGCCATCGCCGCCGGCCACGAGGCCGCGGTGTCCATCCATCGCTTTGTGCAGCCGGGCTCCACGCTCACCATCGGCCGCAACCAGCGCCGCTACACCTCGCTCGACCGCGACGACGTTGTGCTCGAGAGCTACGACAACGCGAGCCGCGAGGTTGCCCACGTGGACCGCGAGCGCGAGAAGGCTGCACCGTTTAGCGAGTATGTTGAGACCTTTACCGAGGAGCAGGTGCGCGCCGAGACCGCCCGCTGCCTGGGCTGCGGCGCCTCGATCGTCGACCCCAACAAGTGCATCGGCTGTGGCCTGTGCACCACCAAGTGCGCGTTCGACGCCATCCATCTGGATCGCGACCGCCCCGAGTGCTCCACGATGGTCAAATACGAGCAAAAGCTCCCAAGCCTCGGCAAGTACGCGCTCAAGCGCGCCATCAAGATCAAATTCGGGAAGAAGTAAGAAACGCAACAAGCAGGAGAACGGCGCAGAGAGCGGTTGGACAGCGAGCGAGTCCCAGGCGTGGCGAGGTGCCTTGAAAGAGGAGGGCATAGGGCTTTTGCCCATGCCCGACGATTGAAAGGCAGATCGCCCGTCTGGGGCTCGCGCAGCGTCAAGCCGACCGCCGTTCGGTAGAACGGCGGAAGGAATTAAAAGTGCACGAGCTCGGAATCGTCTATCACATCATTCGCGATGTTGAGAATGTGGCGCGCGCTCATGGCGTGCGTCGCGTTTCGAGCGTCACGCTGCTGCTGGGCGAGGTCTCGGGCGTCGTTCCCGACTTGCTGCTCGACGCTTGGCGCTGGGCGGCGGATAAAAAGCCTATCACGCAGGGCGCGGAGCTTATCGTGGAGCCTGTCGAGGCCGTGACGCATTGCGAGGCGTGCGGCCGCGACTACGCGACGGTCGAGCACGGCAAGACTTGCCCCCATTGCGGCAGCGGTGAAACATACCTGCTGCAGGGCCAGGAGGTCATGATCAAACAGATCGAGACCCCCGACGAGGACCCGGCAGACGCTGCTCCTGACGGCCTCTCCGACGCCCCCGATGCCGTCGACGCCGCCAACCCTCTCCACATCGCCTAACATCTAATGTCTACATGGGCTAGAGTTCTAAACATATTTGCTTCGGTTAGTCAAGTCATGTCTGTTTAAACAAAATGGTGGCACGCAGACGCATTGGGATTCACCTAAAAGCGGTCTTAACGAACGGTGCACCTTTATATGTCTTTGAAAACAATCAGCAAATCACGTTTTAGCAGGCAATGAGCTGTAAACCAGCAACGTAACCAATTTGTAACAAACTTAGACGTTTAAACAAATAATCCAACCTTTTGCGAATTTAGCTATAATTCCACAATCCAAACAGGTATACTCCTTTCAAGTCGTATAGGAAATACGTAGACAAAAAGGAGGTTATGTGATGGTAAGTATTGTTCTTGCTAGCCACGGGGACTTGGCAGCTGGAATCAAGCAGACGGGCTCGATGGTCTTTGGCGATCAGCCGTCTGTTGCCGTGGTCTCGCTCGAGCCGAGCATGGGCCCCGACGACTTCCGTGCCAAGGTCGAGGAAGCAGTCGCTTCCTTCGAGGACCAGGAGCAGGTGCTCTTCCTCGTTGATCTGTGGGGCGGCACGCCGTTCAACCAGATCAGCGGGCTCATCGAGGGCCACGATTCCTGGGCTATCGTCACCGGTGTCAACCTGCCTATGCTCATCGAGGCATATTCGCAGCGCTTTGACGCAAAGAACACTGCACATGCGATCGCAAAACATCTCGTGACTGAGGCTAAGGCTGGCGTGCGCGTCAAGCCCGAGTCTCTGGAGCCCGAGGAGAAGAAGCCGGCTGCGGCCGCCGCTGCTCCTGCAGGCGCCATTCCTCCGGGAACGGTCATCGGCGACGGGCACATCAAGATTGCCCACGTCCGTATCGACACCCGTCTGCTTCATGGTCAGGTGGCCACCACGTGGACCAAGCAGATCAACCCCAACCGCATCATCGTGGTTTCCGACGGCGTTGCTCACGACGAGCTCCGCAAGACCATGATCGAGCAGGCTGCCCCTCCGGGAGTCCATGCCAACGTCGTGCCCATCAAGAAGATGGCCGAGGTCGTCAAGGACACGCGCTTTGGTGACACCAAGGCCATGCTGCTCTTCGAGAACCCGCAGGATCTGCTCAAGGCCATCGAGGCCGGCGTCGACATCAAGGAAGTCAACATCGGTTCCATGGCTCACTCCAAGGGCAAGGTCGTCGTCACCAACGCCGTCGCCATGGGCGATGACGACGTCAAGACTCTCGAGGCTCTCAAGGCCAAGGGCGTCAAGTTCGAGGTTCGCAAGGTTCCTTCGGATTCCTCCGAGGATCTCGACGCCATGTTGAAGAAAGCTAAGGCCGAACTGGCCGCTCAAGCATAGTAAAGGAGGGTCCGATACATGTCTGCAATCACTATTCTGCTTGTTGCGATTGTCGCGTTGCTTGCCGGTATGGAAGGCATTCTGGATGAGTTCCAGTTCCATCAGCCGCTCGTGGCATGCACGCTTATCGGTCTCGTAACCGGTCACCTTCAGGAGGGCATCCTCCTGGGCGGTTCGCTCCAGATGATGGCCCTTGGCTGGGCTAACGTCGGCGCCGCTGTCGCGCCTGACGCCGCTCTGGCCTCGGTCGCTTCTTCGATCATCATGGTGCTCGCCCTCAACGGTGGCGCCACCGATTCGGCCAAGGCCGTTACCGCCGCCATCGCCGTCGCCGTCCCGCTGTCGGTCGCTGGTCTGTTCCTGACCATGATCTGCCGTACCCTGGCTACCGCTATGGTTCACGCCATGGACGCCTGCGCCGAGAAGGGCGACTTCGCCGGCATCGAGCGTTGGCAGTACGCCGGCATCCTCATGCAGGGTGTTCGTATCGCCATCCCGGCAGTACTTCTGTGCATCATCCCGGCCGAGGCCGTTACCAACGCGCTTAACGCTATGCCCGATTGGCTGTCCGGCGGCATGGCTGTCGGCGGCGGCATGGTCGCTTCCGTCGGTTACGCCATGGTCATCAACATGATGGCCACCAAGGAGACCTGGCCGTTCTTCATCCTCGGCTTTGTCCTTGCTGCCATCCCTCAGCTCACGCTGATCGCCCTTGGCCTCATCGGCATCTCCCTTGCCCTCATCTACCTTGGCCTTAAGGATCTGGCCAAGCAGGGTGGCGGCATGGGCGGTGGCTCCGGTGACCCGCTCGGCGACATTCTGAACGATTACGAGTAGGAGGGGAGTGATACATATGGCAGAGAACAAGATTCAGCTCACCAAGGCTGACCGCAAGAAGGTTTGCTTCCGTCATCAGTTCCTTCAGGGCTCGTGGAACTACGAGCGTATGCAGAACGGCGGCTGGTGCTTCGCAATGATCCCTGCGATCAAGAAGCTCTACACCAGCAAGGATGACCAGATTGCCGCTCTTAAGCGCCACCTGGAGTTCTATAACACCCACCCCTATGTTTCCGCCCCCGTCATTGGCGTTACCCTCGCCCTCGAGGAGGAGCGCGCCAACGGTGCTCCGATCGATGACGTCGCCATTCAGGGCGTCAAGGTCGGTATGATGGGCCCGCTCGCCGGTGTCGGCGACCCCGTCTTCTGGTTCACCCTTCGCCCGATTCTGGGTGCTCTGGGCGCTTCCCTGGCCCTGTCCGGTAGCATCGCCGGTCCGCTGCTGTTCTTCTTCGCGTGGAACATCATCCGTTACGCCTTCCTGTGGTACACGCAGGAGTTTGGCTACAAGGTCGGCTCCTCCATCGCCAAGGACCTCTCCGGCGGTCTGATGGGCAAGGTTACCGAGGGCGCTTCCATCCTGGGTATGTTCATCATCGGCGCCCTGGTCGAGCGCTGGGTGTCCATTTCCTTCACCCCGATCGTCTCCACGGTCAAGCAGTCTGCTGGCGCCTTTATCGACTGGGCTAGCCTGCCCTCCGGTTCCGAGGGTATCAAGGAAGCGCTGACGATGTATAACTCCATCGGTGCTACTGCCCTTGATCAGATGAAGGTCACCACGCTTCAGGCCAACCTCGATCAGCTCATCCCCGGCCTTGCCGCCGTGTGCCTGACCCTGCTGGTCTGCAAGCTCCTCAAGAAGAAGGTCAGCCCGATCGTCATCATCCTGGCTCTCTTCGCCGTCGGCATCATCGGTCGCTTCTGCGGCTTCATGTAAGCATGTTTCGGCTTAAGACCGAGAGTTGCTAGGTAAGGGCTTTTGAGCCATTGAAACGGACCGCACCCGGTGGGTACACTGGATGCGGTCCGATTGTTTTATTTGGAGGGCGAGGCGCGCATGGCGCAATCTCAGAACAGCACGGTCGATCTGGCAACGCCGGCAACCTGCCTGATGGGGCTTACCAGCCACGGTAACGTGATGGTGGGCAATAAGGCGTTTGAGTACTATAACGAGCGCAATCCCGAGGATTATATTCAGATCCCGTGGGACGAGGTCGACTATATTGCCGCCGAGGTTTTGCGCGGCACCAAGAAGATTACGCGTTTTGCCATCTTCACCAAGGATAACGGTCACTTTACGTTTTCGACGCGCGACGACAAAGAGACGCTTCGTGCGGTCCGCAAGTACGTCGACGAGGATAAGCTCGTGCGTTCGCCCGACTTTATCGATGTGACTGCCAAGGGCGCCAAGAGCATCCCGTCCGTTATCAAAAACCTCTTCCACAAAGGTAACTAGCTCCTCATAAGTTGCGGTGAAATAGTTCCTAAATACGGCTTTAGATGCTTCAAACAGGAACTATTCCACCGCAACTTCGAAGTCTAGTCATGCGACGTATTGCGATGCAGTAAATCTGCTACACTAGTACAACATGCCTCCGTAGCTCAGGGGATAGAGCACCGCTCTCCTAAAGCGGGTGTCGCGCGTTCGAATCGCGCCGGGGGCACCAGAAGAAATTGCAGGTCAGACGGTATAAAACGTCTGGCCTGTCTTCTTGTATAAGGGTCTTACTAGCGGCATTTGGGTAGAAATTGGGTAGAAAGATTTTTTGTGGAGGTCTAAGCCCAATATTCGGTTTCCAACCCTTTCCACAGCTTACGGGCTTATAGAAGCCCTCCGGCTATGGAAAGCGTTGAAAACCTAGGTTGATGTTGTCGTGAGCTGGCGAGTTTCCAACAGTCTCCGGCGTCTCCGGGTTTTACTGGGGACCCTCCGACACCGGGGACCGTTGAAAACTCGCCCCTCTATCCGCAAGGTTGCCCTTACCCCTTAAAATGGTCCGCAAGAGACAACGACGCAGGAGGTCCGGTATGCCTGCCAGCAAGAAAGAGGCAAAGGAGTTCGTAAAGCGGTGGAAGAAGCGCCTCAGCGCCATCCCCGCGGGCTCCAACAATGAGCAGCAGGACACGCAGAAGTTCTGGGTCGACTTGCTCATCAACGTTCTGGGCATCCCGTCCAACACCATAGACAGCTTCGTCGACTTTGAGCGCAAGGTGAGAGGCCGACGCATCGACGTGTTCGTCTCCGACCACAACTTCCTCTGCGAGCAGAAGTCGTGGGGCATCGACCTCGACAAGCCCGAGCCTAGGAACGGAGGCATGGAGACGCCGCTCCAGCAGGCCATGTGGTACGCGCGGCACCTGCCGTACTCCGAGCGCCCGCGCTGGGTGATGACGTGCAACTTCGGGACCTTCCGCCTCTACGACCTCGACAACGAGAGGCCAGAGGACACCGTGCAGGAGTTCTCCCTCGAAGAGCTCCCGGACAGTCTGTACCTGCTCTCATTCCTGACATCCAACGAGACGAGCCGCCTGCACAAGGAACAGCAGCTCTCCATCGAGGCCGGGTTCTACGTCTCCAGGCTCTACGATGCCCTCGCCAAGCAGTACCACCACATTGAGGAGAAGGACGAGCGCGCACAGGAGGAGCAGCGCTCGCTCAACGTTCTCATCACCCGAATCATCTTCTTACTTTACGCCGAGGACGCCGATCTCTTGCAATCGCATCAGGCGTTCGGCAGGTACTGCGAGGGAGACCCCGCGAAGCTCCGTCACAAATTGGTCGATCTGTTCGAGACCATCGATACTCCCTTGGATCAGCGGGACGAGTACATGGACGAGGACCTTGCGGCCTTCCCCTACGTGAACGGTGGGCTGTTCGCCGACTCCTCCATCATCGTCCCGCAGATGACCCCGGAAATCCTTGAGGCCATCACCGACGCCTCCCAGGACTTCGACTGGCGCGAGATCTCGGGCGTCATCTTCGGCGGCGTGTTCGAGGGGACTCTGAATCCCGAGACGCGCCATGCCGGGGGCATGCACTACACGAGCGTTGAGAACATCGAGCGCTGCCTGAAGCCGCTGTTCCTCGACGAGCTGTGGGACGAACTGCACGAGGCCGAGGGTGAGAGGACGGCGGCGAAACGCAAGCAGGCCCTGGCGAGGCTGCACGACAAGGTCGCCTCCATCACCATCGGCGACCCGGCGTGCGGCTCGGGCAACTTCCTCACCGAGGCATACCGGCAGCTGCGCACCATCGAGAATCGAATCATCGAGGACGAGCTCAGCGAGGAGACCGGCAACGCGGGACAGACGTCCCTCGTCGTTGCGCAGGACAGTCCCGTCCGCGTCTCCCTGGACCAGCTGTACGGCATCGAGATAAACGACTTCGCCGTTTCGGTCGCCAAGACCGCCCTGTGGATCACCGAGGAGCAGATGCTTCGTAAGACGCAGGAGATATACGTCGGTTATGACTTCGACTTCCTGCCGCTCAGGAGCCTTAGCAACCTCCATGAGGGCAACGCCCTCAAGACCGATTGGTCCGAGGTGTTCCCCGATGACCTCACGTACCTCGTGGGCAACCCGCCCTTCCTCGGGGCCCGCAACCAGTCCAAGGAGCAGAAGACCGAACTCCTTGAGGTCTTCGACGGCGCGAAGAACGCGGGCAACATCGACTACTGCGGGGCCTGGTACATGAAGGCCGCGAGGTTCACGCAGGGAAAGCGCACGCGCTGTGCCCTGGTCTCGACTAACTCCATCTGCCAGGGGGAGCAGGTCGCCAACCTCTGGAAACCCCTCCATGACATGGGGATACACATCGACTTCGCTCACAACACGTTCCGTTGGGACAACGAGGCGGCGGATAAGGCACACGTGTTCTGCGTCATCGTCGGGTTCTCCCGCGAAGCGGGGAACAAGACGCTCTTCTATCATGCGACGCCCGATTCTGACGAAGACCGGATTGCCGTTCCTCGGCTCAACGCCTATCTGAAGAACGCGCCCGACGCTTTCATCTGGAACAGAAGCAAGCCTTTGTCGGACGTGCCCGCTATCGGTATCGGCTCTCAACCGATTGATGGCGGCAACTATCTGTTCACACCGGAGGAGAAGGCGGCGTTCCTTTCGAAAGAGCCCGCGGCTGAGAAGTACTTTCATAAATGGCTTGGATCGCAGGAGTTCATACGGGGTATTGAGAGATGGTGCCTGTGGTTGGGGGAGGCTTCGTGGGCCGATCTCAAGGGCCTTCCTTGTTGTAGGGAGAGAATCGAGAACGTTAGAAACTACCGCCTGAGTAGCTCGAGGAAGCAGACCTTGAAAGCAGCCGAGAGGCCGAACCATTTCGGTACTGAAATCATTCCTAATTCGACTGCCATCATTGTCCCCAAAGTCTCGTCAGAGCGTAGAAGGTATATCCCTATGGGGTTTGTCGGATCTGAGACGTTGTGCAGTGACTTGGTGTTTCTAATACCCAATGCGACGCTCTATCACTTTGGCGTCCTTCAGTCACAGCTCCACAACGCATGGATGCGCACGGTCGCGGGGCGGCTCAAATCCGATTACCGCTATTCCGGCGGAATCGTCTACAACAACTTCGTCTGGCCCGAGCCCAGTGAAGGGCAAAGGAACGAGGTTGAACGCTGCGCCCAGGCCGTGCTCGACGCCCGAGACGTCCAGGAGGGTGCGACGCTTGCGGACATGTACGATCCCAAGAACGAGACGTTCTTCCCCGAGCTGATTTCCGCGCATAAGGCGCTCGACGCTGCTGTTGAAGCTGCCTATGGCGTCGACTTCGGCGGGGACGAGGAGAAGATCGTAGCCCATCTCTTCAACCTCTACGCCGAGAAAGTTGGTGAACTATAGTGCCCAACTCTATCTACAATCCCATATCGCTGGAGGTCGGTAACATCCTGAAGGATGTTCAGACGGGCAAGATTGGCCTGCCTGATCTGCAACGGCCTTTCGTGTGGGGCAATGAAAAGGTTCGCGATCTGCTTGATTCCATGCTTCGCGGATACCCTATCGGCTATGTGATGCTGTGGGACTCTCCGAGCGACGACGCGGGCAAGAGGTCTGCCATAGGCTCGAACCAAAAGACATATGCCGTCCCCAAGTCCCTTGTCATCGACGGACAGCAGAGGCTCACCGCTCTCCTGAGCTCGCTGTACGGCGTGCCCGTGCGAGATAAGAACTTCAGGGAGCGTACGGTGAGGATCGCCTACGACCCCATCGCGCGCGCATTCAAGAATGCCGACGCCTCGACTGAGAGGGACGCGCGTTACGTGCAAGATATGGATTCCGTTGCACGGAATCATCTTGCCCGCCTGCGGCGGGACGGCGAACCGCTCCGAGGTCGCTCTCGCCGAAGGGCAAAAGAAGGGGCCGGGACGCCTGTTGCGTCCCGGCCCAAATGCTCAGTCGTCTCGGCCGTTCTGGTTCTCCAGCGCCCTGCGCTCAAGCTCCCAGAACGCCCGCATCGCCGTCGCTATCCCGCGCAGCGTGAAGCGGACGGCGATGCCGGTCGAGCGGTCGACGGCGAAACCGAGCCTTCCGCCGTTGACCTTCCTCACGGCCCCGAGCGACTTCGAGGGGAAGCGGTACTGGAGGCTCCCGCCCTTGGACTTGGCGAGCTCGATGCCGTCCCGCCTGAGCCGCCGCTCAAGCTCGCCCATCCGGTCGGGGCAGTCGCGCATGCGCCCGACCTCCTCGATCCGGCGGGCGACCGCGACGCGGACGCGGGCGTTCTCCGAGCGCTCGGCCTGCCCCTTTCGGGCCATGTCGCGCTCGGCCCTGCCGGGTTGCCTCGCGTGGACGCGCGAGTTGGCCTTGCCACGCTCAAGCTGCCTGAGGCCGTATCGCTCGTCCAGGGCACGAACGGTCTTCACCCGCGCCTTTGCCGCCTTTCGCGCGGGGCCCTCGTCGAGCCTCCGCCCGGTCTCAAGGTCGCTGCGGTTGATGCCAAGGTGCACGGCGTAGCGGTCGATGGCGTCGGTGCGGCAGCGCTCGCGGTGCAGCACCATCACGACCTCCTGGTTGGGGTAGCGCTCGGCCGCGTACTCCCTCGCGTAGCGCATGCACATCTCCGGCGTCATCTTCCCGCCGTTGAGGTCGCACTCGTCGGGGAGGAACCCGAGTATCTGGTGCTGCATGTAGGTGCACCTGGCCCCGGCCTTGCCTGGCCTGTCGTGCCCCATGGCCGCCCTCGTGTCCGCCATCTCCTGGAACCAGCGGTCTTCGTCGATGATGTTCTGCGTGCCGTGGGCGAGCGCCTTTTCGCGGTCCCATGAGAGGTAGTCCCTGAGGCGGGAAAGGTGCCTCTCGCTGCATACGCTCGTCTGCTTTATCGCCGTCATGGTCGCCTCCTAATCGAGCGAGAGCCCACTGAACTTGCCGTCGCCCGCGTCCCCGGTCCCCTTCTCGGGATCGGGCCACTCGGGGCACCAGGTGGGGGCCTCCTCGCGCATCTTCTCGGTGGCGGAGACATCGAGCCGCCGCTGGTACGTGCGACGCCTCTCCGCCTCGTGCTCGGGGGTTCCGAGGTCGAAGTGCTCCTTCGTTGGCGTGTTGGTGCAGTCCGTGACGGGGGAGCGGAAGACCCCTGCGCGGCACGCGGGCATCCCGTTGTCTGCGTGCTTCACGACGATGATCCCGTCCCGGTCCGGGGCCATGTCGCGCCACTCCCAGGGGTGTATCACGTCGTCGGCGCTCTCGCTGTAGGACGTCGAGGAGGACGTGCCCGACGCGGCCCTGCCGCTGCTCGTGCCCTGCGTGTGGCGCGTGGTCTTGCCGATGAGCTCGGTGAAGTACCGGCGGTCCTCCTCCTCGGCGAGCTTCATCGCAATCTTGACCCCGCAGTTCGCGAGGATCTTCCTGCGGCCGTCTCTCTCGCCATACTTATTGAGCTGGGATACGGCCTGCGTCGCGCCGACCCAGAACGTGCCGTAGCTGCGCGCCAGACTGAGGAGGGCGGGCAGGCACTCGACGCGGGGGAGGTTGCCCCACTCGTCGCCGAGTATCTGCACGGGACGGGGGAGCCTGCCGCCGTTCGCGTCCGCGACCGCCTGGACCGAAGCCCAGAGCTGCGAGAGGAATATCGCCGCGATGCAGTTGTAGGGTGAGCCCTCGTCGAGCACGTGGAGGAAGACGGCGCTCTTCTCCGTGAGTACCGTGTGCGGGTCGATGTCGGAGCCGGAGGTCATCCAGGCGACCGGGGCGGAGGAGAACGGGCGCAGGGCGACCTTGAGCGTCGAGAGTATGCTCCTGAGCTCGTTGCCGCCGGAGGATATGAACTGGGACGCCCTTCCCTTGGCGGGGTGTCCGCTTGGCAACGAGCGGAAGACGGCTTTCAGGGGCTCGGATGGGTCGTCGCCTTCTGCCTCGGTACCGCGGTCCAGGACCTCGCAGACGGTCGCGAGGTGCTTTGATTCCTCGGGACACTCGTCGGACATGGAGACCAGCAGGACCAGGGCCGAGAGCAGGCCCCTGGCCGAGGCGGTCCAGTGCGAGCCCTTGTCTTTCTCGTCGTCCTGCACCACGAGTTCCGCGATGGCGTCCGCCGCCTGCTCGGCTTCCTGGTCGCGTCCCTCGGCATGGAGGTCGAGCACCTGTTTGAGGGGGTTGAACCTCTGTCCCCTATAGGGGTGCTGTGTGTCGAGCAGCAGGACGCGGTAGCCGCGACGGGCCAGCTCGTCGCCCGTGAGCTCTATGAGCTCGTTTTTCACGTCGGAGACGATTAGGGTTGCGGGCTCGGAGCCGTTGGAGGCGTCGCCGTAGCTGAGCAGGTCGATTGAGGGGAGGTAGAGGAAGCGACTCTTACCTGACCCGGTGGCCCCTGACACGAAGGCCATCTTCTTGGGCTCGTAGAGATAGCAGGGTTTGCCGTGATACTTGGTGAACCCGTAGACGAAGCCACGTGACGAGGGATTCGTCGAGCCGTCCCAGGTCATGGACCCCTTCACGACCTCGCGACCCGTCTTGACGTGGGCGTCGCCGAGCACGCCGCCGTCCTCGGCCCTCGCGTTGAGGGCGGTCGAGTAGGCGATGAGAGCGCAGATGCAAAAGGCGAGGAGGAAGGTCAGCAGGGTTCCGAGCGGGCAAGCGGTGAACGCACCCGTGAGCCACCAGCCGAGGACGGTATCCACGCCGAACGACGACGGAATCGCAGCCGCGCCTAACGGTGTCCCGGCGATGAAATCGTCGACGGGGACGGCGAGGACGGGGCATGCGAGGATCGCTAGGAGAAGGGATGATATGAGCGCTGTGGGCATCTTGGCTTTCATGATCATTCTCGATTCTTGGAGATGAGGTTCGATAGCTGCGAGGCCGTGCTCGATACCAGGCGGACGGCCTCCGCGAGCTGTCGGGCCGTCTGCGTATCCACGCCATAGGCGTTTGCGGTGCGGACAGCCTGGTTGAGGTTTCCGCCCTGCTTCTTCATCTGATGAAGAAGCTGCCGCAGCGTCGCCTCGTCGGCGATCCTGACGGGCTTCTCACCGATGTGGAGGGCGGCTTCGCGCATGAACGTCGATGGGGCCATACCAAAAGAGGAGGAGCGCGCCGTGATGGCGGCACGCTCCTCCTCGGTCATGCGGACGTTTATATGCGCGGTCTTGGCTTTGCCACGCATGGGCTAGCCCCTGTCGTGGAAGGTGGCGCGCGCACCGTCGAAGTCGAGTCGGGACTCGCCCAGCGTGCCGTAGCGGTTCTTGAGGGTTACGAGCTTGAGGGGCGTGCCGGTTGCGGGAGACTCGTAGGGCCACTCGGGCTTGTCATTGTCATCGGCGAGGTAGAGCACCGAGTCAAAGCCGTACTCGACAGCGGAGGAACCACCGAACATGGCGAGGTTGGGCCTGGCCGACTTCCCGGAATCATAGGACTTGCGAGTGGTCGAGCTCAGTGCGATGACGGGAGAGCCATAGAGGTTCGAGATTTCGCGGAGGCCCTTCACGCATGCTGTGATAGCCAATCGCTCGTCGATGAACTGCTGGTCCGCCGTGACGCCGCAGGCGAGGAGCTGGAGGTAGTCAATGAAGACGATGGGGACCTCGCCGCGCTCGCGTGTTACCAGCCCGACGAGGTTGGAGAGCTCCACGGTGTTGAGCGGGCCGGTGATGCAGAGATTGGGGGCGATCTGGGTGCGATACTTGTCGAGTGCAGCCTCGAAAGTCGCGTGCTTAGGGTGATTCTGGGTCGCGCAGCTGGAGACCTCGGACAACGCGACTTTGCCGTCGCTGAGACGCGCCAGGCTCTTCTCGATCAGTTTGTGCGCGGGAAGCTCGGCGGAAACGTAGATTACCGGGTGCCCGTCTGCCGCGAGCTTGTCGGCCTCCTGGAGTGCCAGTGTTGTCTTGCCCTTGCCCGGGGCGGTCCCGATTGCGTAGTTGAGCCCGGGGTAGACACCGCCGAGGATGCTGTTGAGTGCGTTGAGCCCGAAGGAGGCGATGGGCTTGTCTTCCTGAAGGGCGTGGACGTGCTCGTCGAGCACATCCAGCTCGAAGACGAGGGGATTGGCGTTCGGGCGCTGCATTACTCGCTCGCCCCCTCTGCCAGCTTGTGGAAGTAGTCGAACAGGTCCTCTTCCATGACGAAGTACTGGTTGGCGATGCTAAAGCAGTGGTGGGTGGACTTCATGAGCTTGATGGCGCTGGATTGTCCGATGCCGGTGAGGATCTGAACGTCCAGGCGGCTCATGATGCGCTTGGTGCCGACATGGCGCAGGTTGATGCCTGCGGAGATGGCGTCGGTCTTGGGGTCACCTGCAAGATGCATGATAAACTCCTTTAGTAGGGCGCTCGGCTCCTCTTCGATGTTTGGCGACAGTGAGAGGAGTCGGGTGCTTGTTTGTAAAATGGTCTTATCGACTAATTAGCCCCTTTCTTCTCGTATTCGTCGATAAGGTGCAGAAGGCTGATTCGAGCTTCTGCGGGCTCGCTGTATCCCTTGCGGGATGATCTGCCGATGTTGGCGAAATCGAGCAGAGCACGGTAAGTGCAGGAATAGTCCTTGATGTGCTCCCATGCGTTGAGAATGTATGAGACCAAAGGTGTAACGGCGAGCAACGCTGTAGGGTCTTGCAGGGTAGTTTCGAGTTCACGGCCGGTCTTAGCCTGGATACGTGCGTCGAGGTTGCACTCGGGCATCTTTGCAGCCTCTTCCATAATGAGGCAAATGCTGTCCCAGTTAGTGCGGAGATGATGAACGCGCTCGCTCGTGGTGTCGATGCAGATCCTTGCTTCATGACAGTAATCAAAAAAGCCTTTGATGACGTCGCGGCAATCATTTTCTGGCTGGATTGCGCTCCAGTCCTCGAACATGCCCTCGAAGGCGTCGAGACAGCTCCCATCCTCAGCATAGATGAGCTGCGCGGCCCACCTGCCTAGATCCGAGCTCGTCAGCTGCTCCATGGGAAGCCTCGCTAGGAGCGCAGACGGGGTTAGACCCCTTGCGGCGGCGAGGTCGGCGCTGGAGCGCTTGAAGAGTACCTGCTCATCCTTTGAGTTGAATAGGATCGTCGAACGTAGCTTGCTGCTCGCAGTGGTAAGTGCCATTGATAACCTCCTCTCTGTTTGGCCTTATTTGCAGTATACATCCGGTGACACAATTATTAGAGTATTAATTTTCATTACCTTCAGATAATTTTTCGAAGACTTCGGCAGCGTTGCGGTCGTTGGCTCTGATTGCGTGGGTGTAGAAATTGGCCGTCGTACTCGCTGATGCGTGTCCCATCCGCGCCTGAACGGTCTTCAAATCGACGTTGTTTGCGACGAGCGCCGTCGCTGCCGTGTGTCTCAGTCCGTGGGGGACGAGACCCGAGTATCCGGTGCCGCGTGTGTGCAGCTTGCCGTTGCGCTCGAACTGGCTTGTCACGTTGGCGTACTCGCCATAGCCGTTGTCGACGCAGAAGTCCCTGAACCAGCGTGAATAGTTGTGTCCATCGGGTCGGGTGATGCTGACGTGAAGGTTGCCGTTTTCGTCCTTATGCGGGCTGAGGGCGTGAACGATGGGGTCAGAGTTTCTCTGTCTTAGCCCGCGTTGCTCGAATAGGTTGCGCTGCCGCATCTTCCAGTCGTTTAGATACGCGGCTAGCGAAGAGTCTATAGACAGGATCCGCCTGCTCATTTCCGATTTGGGTGCCCTGAGCGTTTTGTCATTGGTGTACTGGTGGACGATTCTGATTTCCATCGCCTCGGGGTCGTAGTCTTCCCAACAGAGCCCCAGGGCCTCCCCTTTTCTGAGTCCTAGGTGGAATATGAGCATGGTGCAGACGGTCATCGGCCCCACGGGTTCGGATAACAGGCACTTGGTGAATCGGGGCAGTTCGTCGGGTGGGAGGAAGTTGCGCACTCTAAGGTCTGGCTTTGGGAGTTTGACGCTGATGCATGGGTTGCGCTCGATTAGCTCATTCTCCAGTGCGTCCTGCATGACCTGTTTGAGCTTGACGTGGATACGACGAATCTCGGCCTCTGTGAATCTTCCGGTTGAGATCGCTTCGGCATACGCCCGTTTGATCTCGTCGGGCCTCAGCGCACCGAGGGGCATGTCGCCGAACAGCTCGCGTATATGGCGCACGTCATATTCCTCTCTTTGGAAAGAAAGAGGGGAGCCGAAGGAGCTTTCTCGGAGCCGATGGAAATCCTCGGCGTATCCGGAAACAGTGGTCGGCATGTCGCCAGCCGGTTCATAGGTCTCCAGCTCCTTCCGGTAGGCATCGAGCGCATTCGCCACCTCACCGGGCCAGTTCTTCGGGTTTTTGCTCTTGCAATGGATGGTTCTTTTGGGTGTCTTTAGGTATCTGACTCGTTTCCCGTTCTTGCCGGATTCGGGGTCGCGACCGAGAGAGAAGTAGATACGGAAGGAACCGGGTTTTCCCTTGATCGGTTCGGAAGTGCCTTTGGCTGTGGGTTTGATTCTGGTTTCCATGGGTCTCCAGTGGTGGTGCGTTGGGTTAGCCTCGGGGGCGGGGCTTTGAGGGCCTCGCCCCCGAGGCTAACCCAAAAATTTCACCCCTGCAAGTCAAAACGAAGGGGTGAAGGGGTGTAAAAAGGGTGAAATAGAAAACTAATCAAGAAGAGCAAATACGGCAAAATAGCTAAATTACCTGCGGAAACAGAGGTATTGATGAAAATGAAAAACCGCAGGTAGGGTAATAGCTCATGACCTCCTAAAGCGGGTGTCGACGGTTCGAATCCGCCCGGGGGCACCAGAGGAATATCGAGCCCGGTACCGCTACGGTGCCGGGCTCTTCTGGTCTAAGGGCAGGATTCGAGCCGTCGACACCCGCGTCACCAATTTCCCCGCGGGGGGAGTTTTCGAATCCGCCCGGGGGCACCAGAGGAATATCGAGCCCGGTACCGCTAAGGTGCCGGGCTCTTCTGGTTTCAAGACTTTAGTCCGCTGGCCGCGCAGCGGCCAGCTTTAAACCACCCGCTACGCGGGTGGAGACAAACGGCTTTACAAAGCCACCCCTCCGACCGATATTGACGATTGTTCAGGC
>CABUSL010000019.1 GCA_902494295.1 uncultured Collinsella sp. | reverse complement strand
TGAACCTCAACGACCCCGCCGCGCCCTTCTGCGTTCCGGCATAGACCGCCACATCGATAAAGAGCTTGGGATAGAACTGCTGAGGATAGGCACCCGCAGCCAGGAGTCCGGCCTTAGTGACATTGCCCTGGGAGTCGAGGAAATTCAGGCGCTCCAGCTTCGTTTTCTTGTCCGGCGCGCCGCGCATTGCCCGGGGCGTCAACGAGAAAGCCCGATCTATCGTACGGTCGACCAGCGTCTCGTCGAGATTGTCCGCGCCCGCACCCGCCACCGCGTCGCGATCGCTCGGAGTCGCTCGACCGTATGACGCCAATGCGAGCACCTCAGTCGATGAAAGCGGCACATCTTTGTCATCGATGCGCTTGTAGCTGCCGCCCTGGGCGCCCCGCTCTATGACATAGCAGGGCTTGCTCGACGGATCGAGCTCCTCAATCGTAATGACGAGAACGATGACGCCCTGAAGCTCCACTCGCTCGATCGTGTATTTAGGCGGATTGGCCAGCTTTCCTCGACCGCCCGCATCACCCATGCCCGCTACGAATTGGTTGAGCACTTTCTCGGTCTCGAAGTTCTCAACCGGGACAAAACCTGCGCGCTCACTCACTCCGAGCACGATGATTCCGCCGGCAGTGTTCGCGAATGCGCTCACCGTTTCCCATACGTCGCGGGAAAGCGTCGTGGCGCTCTCCTTCACTTCGACGTTAAGATCATCCGAGCCCATACGCCTTAAAGACTCAAGCAGACCGGTCAGCTCGTTTTCGTTCATCTGCACGTCCTTTCGCTCGGTCCTGCGGAGAATGCCGCGGATAGATTTCCCTCGTCTCTCAGTTATCTCTCGTAATTATCTCTCATTTATCTCTCTATCTCTCGGCTTAGAGATAAGAGATAGATAGAGATGGAATGTCTACCATTTGCTTCATTTATACATATTTTTGCTGGTAGAACAATCGGTATTGAGACAATACCATGATTGCCTGTCTCTTTGCTGCTCAGTTATCTCTCATATTTTTCTCTCATCTTCCTGTCATCTCTCATATTAGAGACGAATGAGGGACGAGAGATACGCGAGTGATGGACGAGCGAGGATTTTCGGACGGTCGGATATCGAGAGTGGATATTTGGACGGTTTTTGGGGCTTTTGCGGCAAATTCCGTCCAAATATCCACTCTCGTTCGATAGGTATCCGGAAATCCTCGCTCGTCCGTCCGAATATCCACTCTCGTTTGGCGAGTGTCCAATTTTCCACGCTCGTGCGGCGGGCACGCGAGCCCTTCGCCCAATCCGCTGGCATCGTCTCCAGTTCGCCGCAGGGTCGCGGCCCCATATGGGTATACTCTCGAGGATTCGACTCGATTCGCCCCCGCTGGGGCGTCAAAGGAGACTGCATATGCCCACCACCTCAACCGACCCGCGCGCCGCAGCCGCTGCACTGCTGGTGCCCGGCACTACCTGCCACGGCTTTGCCGTCGAGCGCCGCGAGACCGTGCCCGAGCTCGACTCGGACGCTTACGTGCTGCGCCACACTGCCTCGGGCGCTCGTCTGCTGTACCTGGCGTGCGACGACGAAAACAAGGCCTTTGCCATTGGCTTTAAGACGCCGCCGGCCGATTCCACCGGCGTGTTCCATATTCTTGAGCACTCGGTGCTGTGCGGATCGGCCAAGTTTCCCGTCAAGGAGCCGTTTGTCGACCTGATCAAGAGCTCCATGCAGACGTTCCTCAACGCCATGACCTACCCCGACAAGACCATCTACCCCGTTGCCACCACCAACGAGCAGGATCTGTATAACCTGATGGACGTGTACCTGGACGCGGTGTTCAACCCGGCCATCTATACCAAGCCCACCATTTTTGAGCAGGAGGGCTGGCACTACGAGCTGGATCTGCCAGAGAGCGCCGAGGGCGAGGGCGACGGCAGCCCCGCCAGCCTGCGCGAGGGCACGCTGCGCTATAACGGCGTGGTGTTTAACGAGATGAAGGGCGCGCTGTCCGACCCCATGAGCGTGCTGGACGACGCCATCAACGCCGCGCTCTATCCCGACACCGCCTATGCGCACGAGAGCGGCGGCGACCCGCGCGCGATTCCCGCGCTCACCTACGAGCAGTTCCTGGACACGCACGCGCGCCACTACAATCCTTCCAACTCTTATATAACGCTCTACGGCGACCTAGATGTGGACCGCGCGCTGGCGTTTTTGGACGAGCGTTATCTGTCGCAGCCGAGTGCCGCGAGCTGCCGCATGGACGCTGCCGTCGCCGCCGGCGAGGACCCGTCCACGCTGGCGCCCAATCCGCTGGGCGTGCAGGCACCCGTGACCTGCGAGTACAAGCGCGTCGAGATGGCCACTACACCCGAGAACGCCCTGGTGGGCCTGGGCCTGGTGCTGGGCAGCGCGCTCGACCGCAAACGCACGATCGCGGCGGATATCCTGTTCGAGGCACTGCTGGGCTCCAACGAAGCACCGGTTAAGAAGGCCATTCTGGCCGCCGGCCTGGGCGGCAACGTGGTGAGCTACACCGCGGCCGAGAGCCTGCAGCCCTACGAGCTCATCATGCTGCAAAACGCGCAGCCCGGCGTGGCGCGCGAGCTGCGCCGCATGTTCCAGGACGCCTGCCGCGACCTATGCGAGCATGGCGTTCCGCACGAGCGCCTGGAAGCCATCATCAGCAGCAACGAATACGACCTGCGCCAGCGCGACTACGGTATCGCCGACGGCGTGGCCATTGCGTGCGACGCGCTGAGCACGTGGCTCTACGATGACGACGCCGCGACGCTGGCGCTCAAGTACGGCCCGGTGTACGAGGAGCTGCGCGGCGACCTGGACGGCAGCTATTTTGAGGACCTGCTGCGCGAACTGGTGCTGCAGAACGATCACATGGCACTGGTCGAGCTGGTGCCGGTGGACGCCGCCGAGGGTTCGGAGGGTGCCGAGGCCGCCGAGCTGGCAGCCAAGCGCGATGCCATGACCGATGCCGAGCTGGCCGACGTGGTCGAGCGCGCGGCCGCACTGCGTGCCGCGCAGGAGGCAGAAGACACGCCCGAGGCCAAGGCCACGCTGCCGCGCCTGCGCGTGTCCGACATTGGCGAGGCGCGCCCCGAGCCGCCACTGGTCGTGGACACGACCGCGCCCATCCCCTGCCTGCGCCACGGCATCCCCACCAACCGTCTGGCCTACGCCATGCAGTATTTCGACCTGAGCTGCGTCGCGTTTGAGGACCTGCCCTATGTGACGCTGCTCTGCCGCCTGCTCAAACAGCTGCCCACGAGCGAGCACTCGGCCGAGGAACTCGACAACTTGCTCGCCGGCAAGCTGGGCTTTTTGAGCTTTACGACCGAAGTCATGACGCAGCCCGAAGTAGACGGCGTGCGCCCCTACCTGCTGGTGAGCGCCGGCGCCCTGTCCGAGAAGATCGATGCACTGGCGAGTCTGCCGCGCGAGGTATGGTCGAGCACGCTTTTGGCAGACGCCGACGCCGACCGCATGCGCGACGTGCTCACGCAGATTCGCATTGGGCTTGAGCAGGGCTTTATCAACAACGGCCACTCGGCGGCGCTCGGTCGCGCGATGAGCTACAGCTCGTCTTCGGCCGTGGTGCGCGAGCAGCTTTCGGGCGTTGATTTCTATCTGTTCCTGCGCGATCTGCTCGACCACTTTGACGAGCGCCTGGACGGCCTGCGCGCCAAGCTTACCGAGCTGGCGGGCCGCATCTTTGTGGCCGACGGCTGCATGGCGAGCTTTACCGGCAGCGACGAGGACTTTGACGCGTACTGGGATGCCGCGGGCGACCTGGGGCTGGACGCTGGCGACGGCGCCGATGCCGGCCGCGACGCGCTCGTGGTGCCGGCGCCGTGCGACCGCCACGAGGCTTTTGTCATCCCCAGCGACATCTGTTTTGCCGCGCGTGCGTGCGATCCGCGTCGCCTGGGCATTGACGTGACGGGCGCCTGGGCGGTTGCCGCCAACGCGCTCTCCTACGACTACCTGTGGAACGAGATCCGCGTGAAGGGTGGTGCGTACGGCTGCGGATTCCGCGCGGCCGGCGAGCGTCAGGCGGCGTTCTACACCTACCGCGACCCGGCAATCGACCCCTCGATTGAGCGCGTGGCGCGCGCAGGCGAATGGCTCGGCAGCTTTGAGCCCGACGAGGCCGCCTTTGAGGGCTTTATCGTGAGCTGCGTGAGCGGCATGGACGCGCCGGTGAAGCCGTACGCGCTCACCAAGCGCCGCAACACGACCTACCTGGCCGGACTCGATCCGCATGCACGCGAGGAGCGCCGCGCCCAGATGCTCGCCGCCACGCCCGGTGAGCTGCGCTCGCTCGGCGCCGACGTCACGCGCATCGCGGCCACCTCGCCCACCTGCGTCTTTGGCGGCCGAGACGTCATCGCCAAGAGCAACGCCGGCTTCAACGTCATCGACCTGCTGGGCTAACCACAACAAAGGTAGATTTTTGGGACATGCCCGGAAATCTACCTTTTTCTGCGGCTTGGGCGAGGCGGCGCAGCCCACCGCGGCGGTTTGTCTCGATCTGTACATCTAGACGGCAATATCGGCTCCAGATGTTACAGATCAAGACGTTCCCGAACGGCACTAGCTCTTTGTCTCAATCTGTAACATCTAAGTCCAATTTTGCCGAGTTACTGTTACAGATCGAGACAAACCGCCGCAGACGCCCATCACGGCACAGACCGCCACGAAGGTGCATGTGTCCCCTTCGTGGTTGTTTTTGCTGTTTACCCAGATAAAACCCGCCAAAATAAACCTGTCCCTTTTTGGCAGGTTTGCTAGAGGAGGTTGGGATGGACAAGGCTAAATTGCGGCGAGCGGTGATTGCCCGGCGCGATGCGATTGATTTGGATGTGCGGGCGGCGAAGTCTGCTGATATCTGTGCGCGGCTGGTTGAGCTGCTGGGCCGCTTGGATGCCGCGGCGCCGCGCATCGTTGCCGTCTATGCCGCGATGGGTTCCGAGGCAGACCCTGCCGCGTTTGCCGCTGCGGCCGCCGCGCGCGGCTGGCGCGTGGCCTATCCGTGCATGCTCTCGGCAACAGACGCCGTGGCTTGTGGCCAGCGCATGTGTATGCGGGCAGTTGCCGCCGACGATGCGTCCGCGGCTCCGTTTATCGCCCACCCCACGCGGGCCTTCGCGGCCACGGACATCGACAGCAACCACTTCCCTATCGTGCCTGCCGAAGCTCTCGACATGATCGTCGTGCCGCTCGTGGCCTTCGACCAAACCGGCGCGCGCCTGGGCTACGGCGGCGGTTGCTATGACCGCTATCTGCCCATGCTCTCGCCCGCATGCCAAATCATCGGCATCGCCTTTGACGAGCAGCGTGTCGACCGCGTTCCCACCGACGCTCACGACCTGCCGCTACCCCACATCATCAGCGCCTAATCGCCGCCACATCAGCCACGGCTACAGCAGTACCATCGCAGCCTAGTGCTCCTCGCCGGCGCGGGCCAGGTCGTAGGGCGTGGTCTGGTAGACGTAGTAGTTGAGCCAGTTGGTGTAGAACAGCTGAGCCTGGCTGCGCCAGACGTTGCGCGGCTCGGCGGTGGGGTCGTCACCCGGAAAGTAGTGCGCCGGCACCTGAGGGTTGAGGCCGCGCTTCACGTCGCGCTCGTACTCCAGGCGCAACGTGTCGGTATCGTACTCGGGATGGCCAAAGACAAAGAAGCGATGGCTGTCGGTCGACTTGACGATGTACAGGCCCACCTCGTCGGACACGGCCACGACCTCAAGCTGCGGCTCGGCCTCCACGTCCTCGCGACGCACATCGGTGTTGCGCGAATGTACGGCATAGAAGCGGTCGTCAAAGCCGCGGACCAGCGGGCTTTGCGGCTTCACCAGATAATGCTCGAACACGCCGCTTGCCTTTGCCGGCAGGTCATACTTCTGGATACCGTAATGATGGTACAGACCGGCCTGCGCGCCCCAACAAATGTGCAGCGTGGAGTGCACGTGCGTGGTGGACCAATCCATGATCTGGCAGAGCTCGGGCCAGTAGTCGACCTCCTCGAACGGCATCTGCTCCACCGGCGCGCCCGTGATGATCAGGCCGTCGTAGTGGATGTCGCGGATGTCGTCGAACGTGCGATAGAACGTCTCCAGGTGGCCGGCGCTCACGTGCGTGGCCTCGTGCGTTTTCGTGCGCAGCAGGTCCACCTCCACCTGCAGCGGCGTGTTGGAGAGCTTGCGCATGATCTGCGTCTCGGTGGCGATCTTGGTGGGCATGAGGTTGAGGATGAGCACGCGCAGCGGACGGATGTCTTGGTGCAGCGCGCGGTACTCGGTCATGACAAAGATGTTCTCGCTCTCGAGCTGCGCGGCGGCAGGGAGGGCGTCGGGGATGCGAATGGGCATGGATGCTCCTTACGAGTCAGTTGCAGCTATGGTACAACGAGCAGCCCCATCCGCGCGAGCACATCGCCCGGCGATGCCGTCAGCGGCCCAAATCACTCCAAAAGTAGAGATTAAGGCATGCCCAAAAATCTATGGCGCTTTAGCCTAGCAAAGTGGCAGCAGGACGTTACAATGGTTCGACGCGAAAAACTCGGCCGAAAGGATACATATATGTACCAGACGCGTAAGATCGGTGTGGTCGGCCAGGGCCACGTAGGAGCACATGTCGCCAACAGCCTGCTCATGCAGGGCATTGCCGATGAGCTGTACCTGTGCGATATCAACCAGGCCAAGGTGACGTCCGAGGTCCAGGACCTGCGCGACTCCCTTTCGTTTGTCCCGTACAACACCAAGATCGTCAACTGCTACGACCACTACGAGGAGCTTGCCTGCTGCGACGTCATCGTCAACGCCGCCGGCAAGGTCGCACTGGCCGCCGGCAACCGCGACGGCGAGCTGTTCTTTACCACCGACGCCGCCCGCACCTTTGCCAAGCGCATCGTCGACGCCGGCTTTGACGGCATCTTCGTGAGCATCTCCAACCCCTGCGACGTCGTGTGCACCGAGCTGTGGCACCTGACCGGCTATGATCCCAAGAAGATCATCGGCTCGGGCTGCGGCCTGGACTCCGCCCGCCTTCGCACCGAGATCTCCAAGAAGGTCGGCGTGAGCCCCAAGTCCATCGACGCCTACATGATCGGCGAGCACGGTTTTAGCCAGCTTGCCGCCTTTAAAGCCGCAACCATCGCCGGTAAGAGCCTCAACGAACTTCAGGCCGAGAACCCCGACAAGTACGCCTTCGACCACATGGAGATCGAGGAGCTTGCACGCAAGGGCGGCTATGTGACCTACCAGGGCAAACAGTGCACCGAGTACGCCGTCGCCAACTCCGCCGCGCGCGTCTGCGCCGCCGTGCTGCACAACGAGCACGCCGTGCTTTCGGCATCCACGCTCATGACCGGCCATTATGGCGAGGAGGGTATCTTTACCTCCCTGCCGTGCGTGATCGGCGCCGAGGGCGTCGAGGAGGTCTACACGCTCGACCTGTCCGAGCACGAGCTCGAGGGCTTCCACAAGAGCTGCCAGCACATTCGCGACAACATCGCCCAGCTCGACTGGTGGGATGCCGAGGCCTACGACGCCAAGTAAGCGTCGGTTGCCGCGACACCTCGCGAATCTAAGCGCAATACCAAGCGGGCCGCGCCGGAAATCCCCGGCGCGGCCCGCTTTTTACGCACGCTGTTCACTTGCGAATCGAAGGTGAATGCTTTTCCCGTTACCTAGTACTGCTCGATGCCCATGTAGCGACGAACCTCGGGGCTGTGGTCAAACACCTTGCCGCGGGCGGCGCGCAGCTCGCAGCTCATGTTGTAGAAGAAGATCGGCTCCAAGAACGAACGCACGCTGGCGGGCACCTCGCCTACGCCGTACTCGAGTGCATCGAGCACCATGACTGTATCGGTGTGCGTGTTGAGGAACGCGAGCGCGCGCTCCTCCATGGGGCGGCACTCGCCCGATCCGAGCTGCACAAAGTAGAACACGCCGGGCTCGGTGGCCTCAAACGGGCCGTGGAAATACTCGCCGGAGTGGATATAGCAGCAGTGCTGCCACTGCATCTCCATGAGCGAGCAGATGGCCATGGCGTAGGTCTGGCTAAAGTTGGGGCCGGAACCCAGGATATAGAAGAACTTATGCTGCTGGCAGAGCTCGGCAAAGCGATCGCCCAGCTCGGCGTTGACCTTCTCACGGGCAGCGGGCAACAGCGCATCCATCTGCTTAAGGCCGGCGTACATGTCGGCGAGTGCCTCGTAACCCTCCTGCTGGTCGAGCAGCTCGGCAGCCATCAGGACGCCGATGCCTTGCGGAACCTCGGCCTGCGGCACGCCTTCGCCCCACGGATAGACCCAGGTGGTCCACTTGCCGTTATCAATCTTGGAGCCCTCGCAGTCGGTCATGGCCACGACCTCGGCGCCGGCTGCCAGCGCCATCTCGCAACCGTCGACGACCTCCTGCGTATTGCCGCTGTGGCTGCAGGCGATGACGAGTGATTTCTCGCCAAGACTCTTGGGAGCCATCAGGCAAAACTCGCGCGCCGTGTAGACCGTCGAGGCAAACGTGGTGGCCTCGCGCTTGAGCAGCTCGTTGGCCGGCATCAGGTCGATCATCGAACCGCCGCAGGCGATCCAAAAGACGTTCTCAATCTTGCCCTTGCGCTCGATAATTTCCTGAACCAGATCGTGTGCGTTCACGGTGATGCTCCTCCTTGTGTGGCGGCTTTGAACGACGGCAGCTCGTACCTGCTGTCATTCTATGTTGTTCTATATATACCACGCAAGCAGCCACGGTGGAAGCCATTGCGACAAATTTGTTCCATGTTGTTCTATCTGTGGACGTTAGATGTCGAACACGTAGCGCGAGCCCACGATCTTTTGGCGTCCGAGCAGCAAGGGCCGCTCGTCCTCATCGGTAAAGTACGCCTCCATATAAAACAGCGGCTCGCCGACCGGCACCTCCAGCAGTGAGGCCGCCTGAACATCGGCAAGCGCAATCTCCACGGTACAAGGGTCGGACTTGAGCGGCGCGCGGCCCGAATGCTCGGCAACGAGTGCAAAGATGGAATTGTCCGTGAGGTCCTTGTCGGCAAGCGTCTGCAGGTAGGGATGGTCGGCCAGCACAAAGGCGTTGTTCTCGAGCATGACGGGCACGCCGTCTGCCGTGCGCACGCGCTCGACAACGATGAGCTCGCAGCCGGGTTCCACCCCAAAAAACGCCGCGTCCTCGCGCGTCGCCGCAACCACCGTGCGCGACACCAGGTGTGCTCCGGCCACCATGTCGTTGGCAGCGCAACCCTCGGAAAAGCTCTGAACGTCACCCTTTTGGACAATCTTGCGCTTGAGCTTGGGCGCGCACACAAACGTGCCCCTCCCCTGCTGGCGGTTGAGATACCCCGCGCGCGACAGCTCCTCGATGGCGCGGCGCACGGTGATGCGTCCCACGCCGTAGGACTTCGCGAGCTCCATCTCGGAAGGAATGCGCGAGCCGGATGCGTACACGCCGCGCGCGATCTCGCCCTTTAGGTCGTCCATAACCTGCTGGTACAGCGGCACGGCGGATACCTCAGTGCGCTCGGTTTTATCGTCGAATGCCATCGTTACGCTCCATCCCGCGCATGCTCGGACTCAAACTCTTCGATCGCCGTCATAAACTGCTCGCCAAAGGCGTCGGCCTTTTTCTCGCCAATGCCGTTGACCTGAATCAGCTCGTCGCGCGTCTGGGGGCGCAGACGGCACAGGCCGCGCAGGGCCTTGTCGGAGAAGACCATGTACGGCGCCATCTCCAGCTCGGTCGAAATCTCCTTGCGCAGGGCACGCAGGCGCTCGAACAGCTCGGCATCGTCACCCACGCGCGGGCGCTGATCCAGCTCGGCCTCCTCGCGCAGCAGATCCACCGCACGGCGGGCGCGGGCCGAGGCCTTGCGCTTGGACGCGCGACGCTTAACGGTAAAGGCGAACGCCTCATCCTCGACCTCGGCGGCACGCGGGCCCAGCCCCACGACCGGGTACTGTCCCTGCGAGGTAGCCAGATAACCGCGGCCGCACAGCTGGCCGATGATGTCCTTGATGCGCCCGACCGATTCGCTCGACAGCTCACCGTAGCCGCGGTCCTCGTCCAAATGCATCTGGCGAATGCGCTCGGTGTTGCCGCCGTGGAGCACGTCGGCGATGAGCGACTTGCCGAAGCGCATGGGCCGCATGGCCACATAGCGCACGGCAGCGCGGGCCATATCGGTGACGTCCTCGACCTCGAACTGCGTGAGGCAGTTGCTGCAGTTGCCGCAGCCCTCGACGTCGTCCGTGGCGACGCCGCCCGTACCGGCCGCGGCATGCTCGACCGCGGCCTCGTCGCCAAAGTAGCGCAGCGTGTATTCGCGCAAGCAGCCGGTGGTATTGCAGTAGCCCTCCATCTGGCTGAGCAGACGATATCGATTCTGGAGCGCCCACGCACGCTGCTCGTCGTCGAGTGCCTCATCGGCAGCATCGCCGCGATCGATCAGAAAGCGGCGCATGCGAAAATCGTTGCCGTTCCACAGCAGATGGCAGCTGGCCGGGTCGCCATCGCGGCCGGCGCGGCCCGCCTCCTGGTAGTAGGCCTCAATGCTCTCGGGCACGTTGTTGTGGATCACGTAGCGCACGTTGGGCTTGTCGATGCCCATGCCAAAGGCGTTGGTGGCAACCATCACCTGGATATCGTCGTCGATAAAGGCGCGCTGGCTTTGGCGACGGGCGTCGTTGCCCATGCCTGCATGGTAGCGGCCAACGCGAATGCCGCTGGGGCCCAGAGCCTCGGCAAGCTCCGCGGCCAGCGCGTCGACCGTCTTGCGGGTCGAGCAATACACGATGCCGCTCTCGCTCGAATGCGCAATCACGTAGTCGCGCACCCACGCGGTCTTGGCCTTGTCGCCCATCTCCTCGCAACCAAAGTAGAGGTTCTTGCGATCAAAACCCGTCACCACCGTCGCGGGGTTTTGCAGGCCGAGCATCTGCTGAATGTCCGCACGCACGCGCTCGGTCGCCGTGGCGGTAAACGCCGCCACGATGGGGCGCTGCGGCAGCGAATCGATGAACTCGCGAATCTGCAGGTAGGCGGGGCGGAAATCCTGCCCCCACTGGCTCACGCAGTGGGCCTCGTCAATAGCTACGAGTGGCACGCCAATGCCGCCTTCGGCCGCAGCTTCCTGCGCAAAGGCCAGAAAGCGTGGCTCGAGCAGGCGCTCGGGTGCCACATACATTAGCTGGTAGCGCCCCTCACGAGCACGCTTGAGCACGGTATTTTGCTGAGCCAGCGTAAGGCTGGAGTTGAGATAGCTGGGGCGCGCACCCGCCGCGAGCAGTGCGCGGGTCTGGTCCTCCATAAGCGACAGCAACGGACTCACCACAAAGGTGATGCCGGGCAGCATGAGCGCGGGCACCTGGTAGCAAATGGACTTTCCGGCGCCCGTGGGCATAACACCCAGCGCATCGCGACCGGCAAGGATCGCATCGACCATGCGGTCCTGTCCCGGGCGAAACGAGGTGTAGCCAAAATAGGCGCCGAGCGTGTCGAGCGCCATCTGCTGCATGTTATCGGTCATGGTTTCCTAACGTCCAAGTCATCTGCCGCCGATTATACGCCGCCACGCGGACCGGTGCCGCGCGGCTGCCGGCCACGGGCAACGCAATCCAAGGCGAATGAGCGTGGATTTTTGGACACTTTCCGGATGAGCGTGGATAATCTCCCACTTTGAGCCCGTCATCAAGCAAAAAACGGGAGATTATCCACGCTCATTCTGCAGATTGCCGCTTAGGAGCGTTTGCAGCGTCGACCGGTCCGCCGTTCGTCAGAACGGCGGAACCAACCCTACATGACCATGACGTAGCGCGATCCCACGTAGTACTGCTTACCCATCAGGACCGGCTCGCCATTGGGGCCTGTGAAGCCGGCACGCAGGTTGAGCAGTGGATCATGCGGGGCAATGCCCAGCTCGGCCGCCTGCTCGGCATTGGCGCGAACGGCCTCGACCGTACGGTAGCCAACCGAGACAATCGGCGTTCCGCCAACACGCTCGACCTCGGCAAAAATCGACTTGTCCTCAAGATCGGCCGTCAACAGCTCACGGTAGGCGTCAAACGGCACAAAGATGTTCTCCTCAAAGATGGGCTCGCCGTCGGCCGTACGCACGCGCTTGATATGCAGTAGCAGCGCATCCTTCTGCAGACCAAAGAACTCCATCTCGTTTTGGCGCGCCGGAACGATCTGGCGATCGACCACGTGCGCACCGGCCTTCATGCCGTTGCCGGCACACAGCGCGGTAAACGTCTGCAGCGTCGAGGCATGGAACTGACGATTGATGTGCGGCGTGGAAACAAAGGTGCCGCGGCCCTGCTGCTTAACCAGGTAGCCATCGGAGCACAACTCCTCGACGGCGCGACGCACCGTAATTCGGCTCACGTCGTACTGCTCGGCTAGCTCAAGCTCGGACGGAATACGCTCCTTGGGCGCATAAACACCTTTCTCGATCGCATCTTTGATTTCGTCATAAATCTGCTGGTAAAGCGGTGCATTTTTGGGCGCAGGCATATCTAATCACTCTTATCGAAATATCGAAATAACTAATACGTATATAACGTCTAGTTTCATGTTACCTCATAATGATAAAACGATACACCCTCCCTACCAAAAAGCGACAGCTTCATTTTGGTAGGTTTTAACTGGGCAAACGAAGGCCTCCCGAAAGCAGCGAGGCTTTCGGGAGGCTCAAGCGGACAGGATTGCGCTGTGCCGGCAAAATGCCAACACTCTACCTGCCGTCGTCCTGCTGCAGGCTGTCCTGCTCGCTGAGGCGCGCCTGCCTGCTGGCCATGCGTGCGGGCTTGTCGGGATCGGGAACGGCCGTGGGCATGGGCTCGTCGACATGACCGCCCCACCAGCCGCCCACAAAGTTGAGCGTATGGAACACGTTGATCACGGCGCCGGGATCAACGTCGCACACCAGCTTGATAATGTCCTGGCTCTCGTAGGTCGAGACAACGGTGTGCAGCAGACACATCTTTTCGCGGCTGTATCCGCCGATGACCTCGGCGCAGCTAATGCCGTGCTGAAAATGGTTTACGTAGGCAGTCATGACCTCGTCTGCCTTACGCGTCGTGATCTGCAGCGTCACGCGATCGTAGCGACGATAGAAACTGTCGATGGTCTTGGTCGAAATAAACTGGAACACGATGGAATACGCCGCCTTGTCCCAGCCAAACATAAAGCCAAAGATCGCCAGGATAAAGCAGTTGAAACCAAAGATGACGCCCCAGATGGTCTTGCCCGTGTGGTTGGAAACCCACAGCGCGATAAAATCGGTGCCGCCGGTGGATGCGCCGGATTTAAGCGCGATGGCAGCGCCCAGACCCGAGACCACGCCGCCAAAAATGATGAGCATGATCTTGTCGCCCAAAAATGGAGCGAAGTGAAAGACGTTAAGGAACAGCGACGAGAGCACGACCTGCATCATCGAGAAGATGACAAAGCGCTTGCTGATGCCGCTCCAACATTGGAGTGCCACGGGGATGTTGAGCGCGAGCATACCGAGCGAGATGTCGATGTGAACGCCGCCCAGCGAAGTAACGCGATCGAGCAGGACCGCGACGCCGGTGAGGCCGCTCGGAAGCAGGTCGGCGGGCTGGATGAACGCCTGGATCAGGAATGTCTGGAGAACGGCGGAAATGGTGACCGCCACGGCAGTAATGGCGCGGCGGACGATGGTGAGGCGGCCGAGCACGAGCACTCGGTCCGTGAGCTGATCGATGGCGTTCGCCACGTAGGCTCCTTTCGAAGGCAGATGTAGTTGTGGGGCATGTCCGCGATTGTAGCATGGAGCGTGCGGGGGCGCTTCAATTCACCCTCTCTCGACAACCATCAGAAGGACTGTGAGGCCGCTTAAAAGAAAAACGCCGTGAAGAGAGCGATCCCTTCACGGCGAATTCGACGTTTGCCCAGATAAAACCTGCCAAAATAAACCTGTCCCTAAATGGCAGATAGGATGTCGGTCAGGTTGTCGATGACAACGTCGGCGGCGGACTGATCCAGGTTGACGCCCTCGTGCGGACGCAGCGCCAGGACGCGGGCGCCGGAGCGCTTGCCGGCCTCGATGCCCAAAGGCGAGTCCTCGATAACCAGGCATTCGGCAGGTTCCACCCCCAGCGCCTCCATGGCACGCAGGTAGATCTCGGGGTCGGGCTTAAACGCGCTGCACTCGTGACCGCTGATGGTGTAGTCCAGCACGTCGGCGATACCGGCAATCCCCACCAGCTCGTCAATGAGCTCGCGATAGGACGAGCTTGCGATGGCGCACTTCACGCCGCGCTCGTGCAGCTTGCGCATCACCGGCTCCGTCTGCTCGTTGAGCAGCTCGGCATACGGAACGGGATGGTCCGGGCTGTAGACCTGCTTGTACTCCACGCGCAGGCGCTCGCGCAGCTCAACATCGTCGGGTACCAGCGACTTCCAAATGGCGGGCTCGTTAGACCCCGAAAGATCGGGGATCTCGTCAAAGTGAAAGCCCTTCTCTTCCATAAACGCCACGCGACGACGGTTGTAGAACCACTCGGTATCGACCAGCACGCCGTCCATGTCAAACAGCACTGCCTTGATCATACGTATCTCCTTTCGATAGCAAAAAAGGGGACGGGGCGCAAACCCCATCCCCTCTCAATCAACCCGTAAGGTCTACTTACTTGTGATTAGTAGGAAAGCTTCCACATGTAGCGACGCATGGTCAGCGGGTGCTGACGGGCCTCGGCGATCTGGTTGCCGTACTCACGCATAACGGCGAGGTGCAGCAGCGGGTTGAAGTAGGTGATGACGCTCGCGGGCACGGCGTCAGCCAGGCCGTAGTCCTTGGAGTCGATCAGAGCGACCTTGGCACCCATGCGCTCAAGGAAGGTGAGGGCGCGGGCGTCCATCGGACGGGTAGCGCCATCGGACATGAAGAAGACGTAGGGCTTACCCTCGGTGGAAACCTCGAACGGGCCGTGGAAGTACTCGCCGGTGTTGTAGGCGGCGGCGTCGATCCACTGCATCTCGGTGAACAGGAAGGCGGCGTGAGAATAAGCCATCTTCTCGGAGGCACCGGAAGCCATGAAGTAGATCATCTTGTCGTCCTTGAAGTCCTCGGCGAACTTCTTGGCGAGCTTCTTGCAGTGCTGAGCGGCGTTCTCGCAGAGATCGAAGATGTTGGTGAGGCCGGTGATCATGTCCTCGTAGTGGTCATAGCCCTCGGTCTGCTGAAGGATCTCGAGAGCAAGAGCGATGGCGTAGCCGGGCTTCTCGCACTTGGCAGCGTAGTTGGCGTGGAAGCCGTGAACGATGACGTGGTCGGCGTCGACGGTCAGAGCGGAACCAGCCTTGTTGGTGAGGGAGACGACCGGGCAGTTGTGCTTCTTGGCGGTCTTGTTGGCCTCGACGGTCTCGGGCGTGGAGCCACCGAGGGAGCAGGTGATCACGAAGGTGTGCTCGTTGACCCAGGAAGGCGTGTCGTAGTTGAACTCGTTAGCGGTGAAGATCTGAACGTTCAGCTTGTCCGTGTTGTTGGCCAGGAAGTACTTGGCGGGGTAAAGGTCGGACATGGAAGCGCCGCAGCCGACGAAGGCGACGCTGTGGATCTCGTGGTTGGACAGGACGTCAGCGACGATCTGCTTAGGGAGGTTAAGGTCGATCTCGTACATCTGACACATTCCTTTCGATTTTTGCGGCGCCACATTGCCGGGCGCTCGCAGGGTTACCGTGGTTTGGACCGAGTCGCCGGCCCGTTGAGGATGTGTCAAAGGGACAGTCCCTTTGACACATTTTGGGGATGGGAGCCTGCCTGGGGTATGGGATGTCAGGCAGGCCCCCGGGGGAAAGCGGTTAGGCGCTTGGTCGCGACTAGGCCAGAATGCCGGCCGCGGAGAGGGCGATGCCGCCCACGATGGCGATCACGAGAAGCCAACCGGTGTTGACGTTCTTCTTGATGAGCCAGTACATAAGGCCGGTGAGGCCAAGGGAGATCATCTGGGGCATCATGCCGTCCAGGATGTCCTGGATAACGACGGTGCCCTCAGCGAACTGCAGCGGGGTGGTGGCGCCGATCAGCGTGGCGATCATGCCGCCCACGGACATAAGACCCACGATGCCGCAGACATACATGAGCTTCTCCATGAGGTCGCCGCCCTGAAGCTTGCTCAGGTACTCGTGGCCGCCCTGATAGCCCATCTTGGCTGCGAACCAAGTGATCAGCACAGAGGGGACGATGGAGATGAGCATGGCCAGAATCGGGCCCATGATGGAGCCCTGCTGAGCCAGCTGGACGCCCAGACCAAAGGCGATAACGCGGATGGTGCCCTGAAAGAAGGAGTCACCGATGCCGGAAAGCGGGCCCATGAGGGAGGTCTTGACCGCGTTGATCGAATCGGGATCGAAGTTCTCGGGATCCTTGGCGTACTCCTCCTCCATGGAGGCGGAGAGGCCCAGGATGAAAGCGCTCGTCTGCGGGGTGCAGTTGTAGAACGCCATGTGACGGTGGTAAGCCTCTTTCTTAGCAGCGAGCTGCTTGGGGTCGGACTCGTCCGGATAGAGGCGATCGAGCGTGGGAACCATGCCGTAGAGGAAGCCCATGTTCATCTGACGCTCGTAGTTCCAAGAGGCCTGGATGGCCCAGGAGCGCCAGAAGAACTGGCTGACCTTCTTGTTCAGGGACACGTCCTTGGTTGCGGTTGCCATAGTGTGTTCCTCCTTAGTCTTCGTCGTCTTCGAGCGGATCGTAGTCGGAATCGACACCGGCGGCTGCATGGGAACCGTTGAACTTGAAGCCCATGAAGACGACAGCCAGGCACACACCGATCAGAGCGACCGCGATGACGGACAGGTTGAGGTAAGCGGCGAGCAGGAAACCGATGAACAGGAACGGAGTCATACCCTTCTTGATCATCATGGTGAGCAGCAGGGCCAAGCCGTAGGCGGTCATGATCTTGGTCGAAACGTTAAGACCAGTGGACAGCCACTCGGGAACCATGTTGACGATGGCCTGAACCAGGTCGGTGCCAACAAAGACGGCGAGGAAGATCGGCAGGAAGTACATGACGGCGTACAGACCGGAGCCGGCGCAGATGTGCATACGGTAAGCGGTCTTGAACTTTCCGTTATCGATCGCGCTATCTGCCACATGGGTGAGGGCGGCGATGATGGAACGGAACACGATGCCGAGGAGCTGACCCAGGACGGCGACCGGGATGGCAATCGTCATGGCGGTCTCGGCGGAAGCATCGGTCAGGCACGCAAAGGCAGCGGCCACGATGCCGCCCAGGACCATATCGGGCGGAACGGCGGCGCCGACCTGCACCAGGCCCATGGACACGAGCTCGACGGCGGCACCGACGGCAAGGCCGGTGGGCACATCGCCCAGCAGCAGACCGACGAGCGTAGCGCCAACGAGGGGCTGCTCGAAGTTAAGACGACCGAGCAGGCGGGAGTCCCACATGCAGAACACGCCGACGAGGCCGACGAGCACCGCACTGATGAACGTATTCATACCCTTCTCCTTTCAGTCAGGCAAAAGCCTGGTTGATTACAGCTTGGCGTCGATGTCGACGCTCTGATACGTAGGGGTCTGCTGGACGTAGAGCTTAATGCCCATGTCGAGCAGCTGGTTGACGTCGGCCTTCTGGGTGGCGTCGAGGAAGACGGAGCTGTCCTTACCGCCGACCTGATCGGCACCGTCGTGGTTGGCGGTGGCGCCCAGGTTGATGGCGTCGAGCTTGTAGCCCTGGCAGAACTGCAGCATCTCGGCAGTGTTGCCAAAGACGAACATGACGCGCTCGCCGAGGGTGTTGAGCTTATCCATCTTGGCGAGGGCACGCTCGACGGTGAAGACGTTCAGGCGCACGCCCTGGGGCTTGGCCAGCTTAAGAGCGCCCTTCTTGATGTCATCGTTGGCGGCAGCGTTGTCGACGACGATGATGCGCTCGGCCTGAACCTTGGTGGTCCAGGTAAAGACGACCTGGCCGTGCAGCAGACGGTAGTCAAGACGTGCGAGGACGATCTTGGCGGGACCGGAGCTGTGACGGGACGCCTTGACCTTCTTGGCGGGAGCCGCGGCGGCCTCGACCGGTGCGTTGGGGTTGGTCAGACCGGTGCGGGCCTCATTGATGAGGGCCGCGAGCTCGGCGCCCTTGACGGGGACGGGGCTCATAGCGAGCGTGAGCGCCAGCGGGATGTTGAAACCGCTGACAACCGTGAACTTCGTGCCGTTCTTGGAAAGCTCGACCATGTTGTTGTTGACCGAGCTACCGAGCATATCGGTCAGCACATAGACGGTGTCGTCCGCGTTGAACGTGGCGATCATGGCGTCCACCTTATTGGTGATGGGCTCCTTGTCGTCACGAGCAAGCGACACGACGTGGACGTTCGACACGTCGCCGAGAACCATCTCGAGCGTGTCTTTGGCGCCTGCGGCCAGGCCGCCATGAGATGCGAGAATGATCTGATTCATCTTGCCTCCTCCTTTTCGTTATGGTCATTATAACGTCTTATACGTTGCTTATATTGCTAATTAGTATAAAGACCGTTCGCGGGTGAAAATCGACCGTTGACGGGTTTAACGTACTCGAAACGTTGGTGCAGGGCAGATCGACGCTGGCTGGATAACCCCAGATCAGACGCCTCGCCAATCCCCTATCGCACGAAGTACCAGGGGCTTTCCTGCACGGTGGGCTCCAGCGCGATGCCCGTGCGCTCGCGGAACAGATCCATGTCCTGCGATTTCTCCGTCCACCACGCGTTGGGCTTAAAGGTCATGCTCTCAACGATATGGCCGACAAAGGCACTGTTGCGCAGCTTGGAAAAATTGGTGTTCATAATCAGGATGGACGCGAGCACCAGCACGATGCCCAGGACCTTGATCGCGCCGGCGGGCTCGGCGTAGATGCCAATACCGACCAGAACGGTCGCCACGGTTTCGAACGAAGCCACGACCGGCACCTTCGATGTCTCAAGATCCATCGAAAGGCCCTGCATATAGAAGATGTACGCAAGAGCCGTCGGAATAAAGCCAAAGCCTACGAACAGCAGAATGAGTTGCGGGGACATTGCCGCGGCTACATCGGACCACGGAGCCGAAAGCACCGCCATAAAGCATCCGCCAAAAACAAAGCCCCAAAACGTCACCGCCAGCGGATGCAGTGTCTTGGTGGCCATGCGGCTAAACACAGCCAGCAACGCGCCGCAAAGTCCGGCGATCACACCCGACGCGACGCCCCAAGCCGAGAAATGGAAACCAGACAGGTCGCCGCTCGTCACCGCGAACACGCAACCCACAATGTTAAAGACGATGGCGACGAGCTTGTTGGGGGTCACGTCCTCGCGATAAAGCACGCGGCCAAGCGCGACGCCAAACACCGGCGACGTGTAGAGCAGCACCGATGCCGTGGACATGCCCACCTCGCGCATGCACTCGTAATAGCAGGTGTTGGCGGAAGCCAAACCGACGATACCGACAAGCGCGCAGGAAACAAGCTCTTTAGGGCTTGCCTTGAACAGGGTCAGCGGACCCTGAACCACGGTAGACCCCTCACCCGGACGGCAGCCCATAAACATCAGGACCGGCGCCAAGATAAGCGCTCCGACCAACAAGCGAAAGGCAGCCATGCTCTGGGACGAAACGCCCATGGCCGAGATGCCGTTTACAAAGATTCCGATGCTGCCCCACATAAGCGCGGCGATCAGCACCAGCACATAGCCCAGATTGCTCTTCTTCAACGCAGCCTCCTCGATATTGTTTCCAATATGTTTCACACTACGTTATAGTCGTTATATACATTTTTCAAGACACAAATCGGCAGACGGGAAAATCTGCTCTACCGCTACAACCCATTGGTGCAAAGAGGTCAGGTTCATATGCGCCAACTTGGTGCAAAGTAACCTGTCCCCAATACACCAATCCCTTAACAAGCACGGCGACGCCGACGTTTTGGCAACATCAGCGAGCGCCCGTCATTTGAGCCAAGGTGCCGTGAAATGAAAAGGCGCTGACCTTCTGGTCGCGCCTTTGAAATTGAACGGCAGATTGGCCAAATGCCGGGTGCGCAGCGTCGGCCGGTCCGCCGTTCGGTAGAACGGCGGAACCAATATCCCCTAGTAGTCCAACTTCCACATGTAGCGGCGCGTCATGTAGTCCTTGTGGGTGACGGCAGAGAGCGCACGCATGTACACGTTGTTGAGAATCGGGGCAAAGATCAGGTGGTTGAAGTATTCGCTCACGCTGTCCTTGATGTCATTGAGGCCGAGCTCCTTGGCGTCGAGCTGATAGACGCGCTCGCCACCGTACTGGTTGACGAAGCGGATGCCGCGCTCGTCGTTGCAGCGGCTGCGGCCGACGCTGATGAGCTGGAACAGCGAGGTGCGCTTGTCCAGAATCTCGAAGGGGCCGTGGAAGAAGTCGCAGGTGTTGATGGTGCAGGAGTCGATCTGCAGCATCTCCTGCACGTTGCAGATGCTAAAGACGTAGGCGGCACCAAAGAGCGGGCCCTGAGCCATGACGTTGATGCAGGGCTTGTCGGCGTTCTGCTCGGCCCACTTGGCAGCGAGCGGACGAGTGTACTCGACGGCCTTGCGATAGATAGGGTCGACCAAGTCGAAGGCGGCCATGGCGGTCTCGTACTCGGCATAGCCCTCGGTCTGCTGCGTAAGCTCCATGGCGATCATGGTCACGACGGCGGAGTTGGTGCGGCCCATGCAGGACTCGTCGACGGCCAGGCTGTCATACTGGATCTTGTAGTCGCAGACCTCGGTGAGGCCGGACTCGTCAACATAGATGGCGATGGTGCTGGCGCCGTGGTCCTTGGCGACCTGTGCGGCGACGATGGTCTCCTTGGTGCCGCGCATGGACACGACGACGGCCAGGGTGTTCTCGTTAACGTAGGCAGGGGTTGCGTGCACGAACTCGTTGCTGGTATAGCTGGAGCTCACGACCTGCGTGGCCTCGTGCTCCATAAAGTACTGGGCAGGATAGTTGCCGCCGTTGGACCCGCCGGCGCCAATCCACACGACGCGCTTGATGCCGCCCTTGTCAGCCTTGTCAGCCAAAACCTGGGAGACGACGTCCTTAACCTGTTCCTGAGTAGTCATCGTGCATCAGCCTTTCTTCTCGTTTGATGCTCTCGATGGCATACAAGTTACATACATGTTTTGGCTATGTCGACTAGTTGTAAGCTATATTTGTCTTAGAAAATTTGCTGAAGCGGTTTTCGATAACTAGCTACCAGCGGTTTTGTTGTTGTATTGAATACATGCTTGATTAGATTCGCATACAGGTTAGATACAGGTTGATCGTATGAACGCTTCGTCTAAAAAGAAACTGGCCCAATACGAGCGCTTGGCGGGCATGCTGCGCGACCGTATCGCCTCCGGCGCCTACGCACGCGGAGACAAGCTGCCGTCCGAGATGGAACTCATGGACGAATCGGGGCTGTCGCGCAGCACCGTACGCCATGCCCTTAAGGTGCTCGTTGATGAGGGTCTGGTTCGAACCGAGCGCGGGCGCGGCGCCTTTGTGGCCGACACGCCGGCGCTCCACGAGAACAACCTGGTGTTTTCGAGCTATACGGCGCAGGTCCAGGGTCAGGGCATGAAGCCCACCACGCGCACGGTGGACTCGGGCTTTACCAAGGCGGGCGGCAGCATAGCCAAGTTCTTTGATGCCGCCGTGGGCAGCAAGCTCGTCAAACTTGTCCGTCTGCGTTATCTGGACGATGCGCCACTGTGCCTGGAGACCACCTATCTACCACCGAGCTTTGAAGCACTCATCGACCGCGATATCAACGGTTCGCTCTACGCCACGCTGCGCCAGGAATTCCATCGCGCGCCGGCACAGGGACATAAGACCTTTGAGGTGTGCTATGCCTCGCAAAACGAGGCGTTTTTGCTCAACGTTGAGCGTGGGCAGGCGCTGATCCTGATCACCGACTACGTCTACGACACCGACGGCCGCCCGCTCCATGTCTCCAAGCGCATCCAGCGCACCGACCGCGCCAAATACACCGAGCCCATCGGCTAACCTGCCAAAATAAACCTATCCCTAAATGGTAGGTTTGGGGAGGTCGGGGAACCAGGTTGGCTTAGGTTGGTTAGGAACGCGCTCGGCCAGGACCAGCTCCATCCAGCACATGTCGTACCAGCGGCCAAACTTTTGGGCGCAGCGATCGAAGGCGCCCACCAGGCGATATCCCATATGGGCATGGAAATCCTGACTGTTGTGCGTCAGGTATTCGTCGTCCTTGTCGTGCGGCACGGCAATGAGAGCGCACATGTTGGTGATGCCCATCGCGATTAGACATTGCTTGAGCGCGTCGTGCAACTTGCGGCCCAGCCCGCCGTGGCGCACGTCGCGCGCCAGGTAGATCGATGTCTCGACCGACCAGTCGTATGCCTCGCGGCTGTTGAGCGGACTCACATAGGCATAGCCTACCGGACGCCCGTCCAGCTCCATTACCAGATACGGATAGCGCTTGAGCGTGCGCTCGAT